>JALOLI010000208.1 GCA_025456165.1 Acidimicrobiia bacterium
ACGACGACGACGGCGAGCACGACGATGAGTGCGACCATGCCGGCATCGTACCGGCGGCCTCCGCGACGGGAGGCCGGGGACGCCGGCGCCGAACCACCGTCCTCTGGGCCGGCGGCTCAGTCGCTCCCGGGGTCGGGTGGGCGCCTCCGGCGCTTGGCCTCGCCGCGGTGGCGTTTGACGGCCAGGCGGCGCAGGCGGGCAGCGGCGGAGGGCCGCGTGGCGCGCCGCTGCCGGCGAGGCCGCAGGGCCTCTTCCAGCAGGGCCTGCAGGCGGCGCCGGGCGATCTCGCGGTTGCGCCACTGGGACCGGGACTCGCTGACCACCACCCGCAGTTCCCCGGCGGCGAGGCGCGAGCGGAGGCGCTCCAGCAGCAGGGCGCGCATCGGCTCGGGGACCGCGGGGCTGGCGGCGAGGTCGAAGGCCAGTTCCACTCGCGTGGACGACTTGTTGGCGTGCTGCCCCCCGGGGCCGCCCGAAGGGTCGAAGCGCCAGCGCAACTCCTCGGCCGGGATCACCAGCCCGGGGGCGATGTGGAGTGGCTCGTCCATGGGGCCATTCTGGCCTCTCCCGCGTGAGCGGAGAGGCGCGGCCGGTGTTGCCGGCCGCGGTGGGGGCAGGGGCGGTCCGGTGGCCGCCGGGAGAGGCGCGGCCGGTGTTGCCGGGCGCGGTGAGGGCAGGGGCGGTCCGGTGGCTGTCGGGAGACGCCGGGGCCCGTCTAGCCTCTTGCCGCAGCGCCGCGCTCGCGGCCGATGGAGAGAGGATCCGATGCGCCGTTGGATGCTGGTGGCGGGGGCCCTGGCCTTGACCGCGGCGGCCTGCGGCGGTGATGGGGCCGGCACCACGACGGTCCCGGTCACCGCGTCCCCGACGACCGCCGCCCCGACGACGACCGTCGACCCGACGCCTTACCGCTTGAGTCTGGCCACCATCTTCGCCGGCGAGTGGACCGGGTCTTGGGAGAACGCCACCTACGGGACGACGGGACCCCTCGCTGCCGCCTTCGCCGTGGACGCCGAGGGCTTCTCTGCCACCCTGACTCTCGACCTCGGGGGCGAGGTGTTCGGCGGGGGAGACCCGGCGCCGTTCGAGATGACGATCGATCTCTCGGCGGCCCCTCCGTACGCCGCCTTCAGCCCGGTGCTGGGCGCACTGATCCTGGTCATGGAGGTGGACGGCGCCTTCACGCTGGAGGCCCCCGACGTGCCGGCGACCGGGATCTCCTCCTTCCGTGCCTCCGGGCGGGCCACCTCGGCGGGGATCACCCTCGACTACACCGCGAGCATGGACGACGGCACCGAGGCCGTGGGCACCGCCGATCTGGGGCGGCCCACCCAGTAGGGCCGCCCCACCCGAACGGGCCCCGCCCCGGCCGGTAACCTGCCCTCATCGCCCGGCGCTCCATCGCAGGCACGGGCCGCTGCCCGGGAGGTGCGCATGACGGAAGAGGTGCTGCTCACCGGCGACTCCCTGCGCCCGGAGCAGGTGATGGCAGTGGCCGAGCGCCGGGCCGAGGTGCGCCTCGGGCTCGGCGTGGCGGACCGGATGGCCCCGGCCCGGGCGGTGGTGGAGGAGGCGGTGCGCGAGGGCCGGGTGGTCTACGGCATCACCACCGGCTTTGGGGCCCTGGCCAACACCCGCATCGACCCCGCCCTGGCCGACGAGGCCCAGGTGGCCCTGCTGCGCAGCCACGCCGCCGGGGTGGGGCCTTCCCTGCCCGATTCGCTCGTCCGGGCGATGCTGCTGCTGCGGGCCCGCACCCTGGCCCAGGGCCATTCCGGCGTGCGGGTGGAGATCGTGGCGCGCCTCCTCGACCTGCTGCGCCTCGACCTCCTGCCGGTGGTCCCGGCGCAGGGCTCGGTGGGAGCGTCGGGCGACCTGGCCCCCTTCGCTCACCTGACGCTGCCCCTCATCGGCGAGGGGTTCCTGCGGCAGGAAGGCCGGGAGCGCCCGGCCGCCGAGGTGCTGGCCGAGCACGGCCTGGCTCCCCTTACCTTGCACGCCAAGGAGGGCCTCAGCCTGCTCAACGGCACCGAGGGCATGCTGGCCCTGGGGGTGCTGGGCCTGGAGGAGGCGCACCGCCTGGCCGACGCCGCCGATCTCGCCTGCGCCCTGTCGATCGAGGCGCTGCTGGGGAGCGCCCGGCCTTTCGACCCTCGCATCCACCAACTGCGCCCCCACCCCGGCCAGGCGGCGGTGGCCGCCTCTCTGCGGGGCTACCTGGAGGGCAGCGGCATCGGGGCCAGCCACCGCGACGACTTCGGCCACGCTGTGCAGGACGCCTACAGCCTGCGCTGCGCCCCGCAAGTGCACGGTGCCTGCCGTGACACGCTCGCTTTCGCCGACGGGGTGCTGGGAGTGGAGCTGGGAGCGGTGGTGGACAACCCGGTGGTGTTCCCCGAGACGGGTGAGGTGATCTCGGGCGGCAACTTCCACGGCCAGCCCCTGGCCTTCGCCCTGGACTTCGCCACGGTCGCCGTCACCGAGTTGAGCAGCATCTCGGAGCGGCGCACCGACCGGATCCTCGACCCGGTCCGCTCCTGCGGCCTGCCTCCCTTCCTGGCCACCCGGCCCGGCCTCAACAGCGGCTACATGGTGACCCAGTACATCGCCGCCGCCCTGGTGGCCGAGAACCGGGTGCTGTGCCATCCCGCCTCGATCGAGAGCATTCCCACTTCCGGCTCCCAGGAGGACCACGTCTCTATGGGCTGGGGGGCGGGCCGCAAGCTGTGGGACGTGCTGGCCAACGCCGCCCGGGTGGTCGCCGTCGAAGTGCTGTGCGCCTGTGCCGGGATCGAGTGCCGGCGCCCGCTGGCCCCGGCGGCCGGGACGGCCGCCGCCCTGGCCCACGTCCGGGGCCGGGTGGCGCCCCTGGGCGACGATCGTCCTCCGTCGCCGGACATCGAGGCGGTGGCGGGAATGATCCGGGACGGGAGCCTGGTCCGGGCCGCCCGCAGCGCCTCGGGGCGGGGTACGCTGAGAGCAGTGCAAGAGGAGGATCAGAAGTGACCACCGGAGAGACCAAGGGCGGGTTCGCCAAGTTCCTGGACAAGGCCAAGGGCTGGTTCGGGAAGGCCAAGGAGAAGGCTGCTCCCGCCGCCGAAAAGGCGTGGGAGAAGACCAAGGTGGTGGCCGGCGAGGTGAAGGAGAAGGCTGCTCCCGCCGCCGAGAAGGCGTGGGAGAAGACCAAGGAAGTCTCCGAGAAGGCGTGGGAGAAGACCAAGGACGTCGCCGAGGACGTGAAGGAGAAGGTGGGAGAGAAGATCGAGGAGCGCAAGCAGCAGGGCGAGGCCCCGGCCGCTCCCGAGGCTCCTGCCGCCGAGGAGCCCAAGCCCGAGGCGTAGCCGACACTGCCTCTCCCGGCTCTGCCGGGAGAGGCGCGGAGGCCGCTTGTCGGCGGCCTCCGCGGTGAGGGCAAGACACACCCGGAGCGCGCCGCGACTTCCGGCGCGGGTTCGCCCTCACCCCCCGCCCTCTCCCGCTCGGCGGGAGGCAGCGGAAGCCCTCACCCCCCGCCCTCTCCCGCTCGGCGGGAGGCAGCGGAAGCCCTCACCCCCCGCCCTCTCCCGCTCGGCGGGAGAGGGGGCCGGCCGGAGGCCGCAGAGGGGGCCGCGCAACAACCAAGCGCCAAACGTTGA
>JALOLI010000209.1 GCA_025456165.1 Acidimicrobiia bacterium
GCGCTGATGGCGAAGTCCTCTCCAAGGCGGGATCCGTCGGCATCGACCCGCCGGCCGTAGATATCGGAGTCGCCGACGGCGTCATTGCGCTCGTCCTCCCACACCACCAGGTACTCCGTAGCGTCGCTGTTCCAGGCCACGGCCGCATCCGCCTCGAGGGCGGTGGCCTGGCTGCCGCTGATGCGGAACTCGCTCCCTACCGCGGGGCCGGCCTTGCCGTCCGCGGCGGGCGCCGCCGCGGCAGTGAGCGGGAAGACCAGGACGACGGCCAGCAGCACCAACCCGGCTTTTCTATGCAACGCCCGAGCCCGCATGGCCCACTCCTTCTGCCTGGTTAGTCCCGACACTACGCATTCGGCCCGGTCTGGTGACGGCAGAGCGAGGCGGCGAGCGTCGGCCGGGTGGCGCGCACCGGGGACTTCACCGCGGCGGTCGAGGCTGCGGCCGTCAGCCTCGGCGCGCCCTTCAACCCCGACGTCTACTGGTCGATCTGGAGGGGGGACACGCCCTGATCCCGCAGCCGATCAGCCGGTCGCGGTGGCCACCCGGCGGTAGGCGGCGACGAGTGCCTCGGCCGCGATCTCGCTCTGCTCGGAGGTGGTCCCTCTTCCCAGAGACAGGCGTACTGCACCGAGGGCGGCGTCGTCGTCGAGGCGCATGGCCGTCAGCACGGGCGATGGAGCCGGGTCACCCTCGTGGCAGGCCGACCCGGTGGCGGCGGCGACCCCCGGAGCGGCGTCGAGCACCGCGCTGCCGGCGACCCCGGGGAAGGAGACGTTCAGAGTGTTGGGAAGCACCTCGGTGGGGTGGCCGTTGCGGCGCATGCCGGGGATGGCCTCCTGCAGGCGCTGCCAGAGAACGTCCCGCAGCCGGCGCTGACGGGGCCCCTCGGCTTCCAGGTCCCTCGCAGCCGCCGCGCAGGCGACTCCGAGCCCGAGGATCGAGGCCACGTTCTCGGTGCCGGGACGAAGCCCCTGCTCCTGCCCCGCCCCGCGCAGCACCGGCTCGAGCCGGACCCCCCGCCGGACGAACAGGGCCCCGACCCCCTTGGGGGCGTACAGCTTGTGCCCGGCGATCGACAGGAGGTCGACCCCCAGCCGATCGACGCGCACCGGCACCTTGCCCACCGTCTGGGCGGCGTCGGTGTGGACCAGGGCCCCGCGCTCGTGGGCCCAGTCGCTCAGCCGGGGAACCGGCTGCAGGGTGCCGATCTCGTTCTGCGCCAGGATCACGGTGAGGAGGGCGGCGTCAGTGCCGGCCGGCGCCGGATCGAGGGAGATCACTCCGTCGCCGTCCACTGGGAGGGTGGTCACCTCCCATCCGAAGCGCTGCAGGTAGGCGCACGGCTCGGCGGTGGCCGGGTGCTCCACAGCGCTGGTCACAAGGCCCCGGCGCAGCGAGGCGGCGGCCGCCCCCAGGATCGCCAGGTTGTTCGCCTCGGTGCCCCCCGAGGTGAACAAGACCTCGGAAGGCGAGCAGCCGATGAGGTCGGCCACCTGCTCGCGAGCAGCAGCGACTGCAGCCCGGGCCCGGTTCCCGTACGCGTGGCTGCTCGAGGGGTTCCCGTGATGGGTGGAGAGGTAGGGCAGCATTGCCTCAAGCACCTCGGGCAGCAGCGGGGTGGTGGCGTTGTGGTCCAGGTAGATAGGGCGATCGCCTTCGGCCAAGGGCCCTCCCGATCGTGTTTGCGGATCGTATGGGCCTGCCGTCCGCTAGCCCCGGTCGTCCGGGCCTTGGCCCCCCCGGTGCCCTACCGTCCCAGGATCGACCGTGGAGGACTGACGATGGCGACGACTCCTCAGGCTTCCACGGCCGGCCTTTCCACATCGAGGTGGGGGAGGATGCGATCGAGCCAGCGGGGCAGCCACCAGTTGCGGGCGCCGAGCAGCTCCATGGTGGCCGGCACCAGGAGCATTCGGACGATCGAAGCATCGAGCAGCACGGCAATCGAGAAGCCGAGGCCCAGAAGCTTGACCGAGCGGGCGTCCTCGAGGATGAAGGAGCCGAAGACGACCGCCATGATGGCGGCGGCCGCGGTGATGACCCGGGCGGTGGCGGCGAGCCCGTCGGCCACGGAAGTCCGGGGGTCGCCGGTGCGCAGCCACTCCTCCCGGATTCGAGAGAGCAGGAACACCTCGTAGTCCATGGACAGCCCGAAGAGGATGGCAAACATCATCATGGGTACGAAAGGCTCCACGGGCCCGGGGCCGATTCCGAGCAGGCTGCTGCCCCACCCCCACTGGAACACGGCGACGACGATCCCATAGGCCGCGCCGATGGAGAGCAGGTTCAGCATCACCGCCTTCAGAGGCACCAGGATCGAGCGGAACACCACCATGAGCAATAGGAACGAGGCGACGAGCACGACCAGGAGGAAGACGATCAGCTTGCCGGCCAGGTAGTCCGAGAAGTCGCTGAGCATCGCCACGGTGCCGGTCACATAGACCTCGGTGCCGAGCCGTCCCTCTATGCCGGGCAGGACCTCAGACCGCAGCCGGTCTACCAGGTCGGCGGTGGCAGGGTCCTGGGGGCCGGTCTCGGGGATCACCTGCCACATCAGGGCGGTGGGAGCGACCGGGTCGTTGGGGAGGGGCCCCATGGCCTCGGCGACCCCCTCCACCTCGGCGAGGCCCGGGCCCGCCGCGTTGGTGACGGTCGTAGGATCGACTCCCTCCGGCAGGGCAGCGACCAGGAGCAGGGGTCCGTTGAAGCCGGGCCCGAACCCGTCCGACAGCAGTTCGTAGGCGCGGTAGGTGGTCGAGTCGGGCGGGTCGTTGCCGGCGTCGGAGAAGCCGAGCCGGAGCGAGAAGAAAGGCACCGTCAGCAGGGCCAAGAGCACGGTGGCGGAAACCACGATGGTCCAGGGGCGCGCCTGGACTCTTCGGCTGAGGCGGTAGGAGAAGGTCTTCTCTCGCGGCCGGTCCGGGCGCAACTGCAGGGGTCGCCGGAGCGCCGGGACGAAACCGCCGACCACGAGGACGAGAGCGGCGGCGCCGATGGCGGCCTCTCCGCCCCTCACGCCGAGGGCGATGAGCACCAGCCCGACGGCCACGATGACCGCCGCCAGCAAGCCGCGCCCGCGGGCGACGAAGATCCGTCGGCCGGCCAGCTTGAGCAGAGCGGGCAGCAGCGTCAGCGAGGCGATCATGGTGATCAGCACCACCAGAGCGGCGGTGATGCCGAGCCCGGCGAGGAACGCGGTGCCCATGGCCAGCATGCCGGTGAGCGAGATCACCACGGTGAGCCCGGCGAACAGGACCGAGCGGCCGGCGGTGTCGACGGCAGCGACGACGGCCTCGTCGAGATCCTCAGTCCCCCGCGCCAATTCCCGATACCGGGTGACGATGAAGAGCGCGTAGTCGATCCCGACCCCCAGTCCGATCATGGCGCCCACCGTCGTGGCCATGCTGGGCACCTCGAGCAGATTGGACACCAGCAGGGTCAGGGTGAGGCCTCCGCCGACCCCGGCGAGGGCGGTGCCGATGGGCAGGCCCATGGCGAGCACCGATCCGAAAGCGAAGATCAGTATGAGGATGGCGAAGGCGATCCCGAGCATCTCCGTCTGGGGCGGCTCGAGGTCGCCGAAGGCCATCCCGGCGAACTCGACACGGAGGCCCTCCACCTGGGGCA
>JALOLI010000210.1 GCA_025456165.1 Acidimicrobiia bacterium
TCGAGGACTGCAGGGTCGACCGGCCCGGCCGTCGCCTCCATCTGCTCGAGCAACTCGAGCAGCCGATCGCGCTGCAGACGGCGCCGCAGCGCCTCGTTGACATAGCCCGACAGCCCGCGCCCGCCTGCTCGGCTCCGGGCGGCAGCCACCAGGTCGTCGTCGAGGCTCAGGGAAACCTTGGCGATGGGCACGGCGAAATCCTACTTGAAGTAGGAAACGGGGGGAAGAGGGTCGGCCGCCGCGCCTCTGGGCAAGCCCGCCCTCACCCCGGCTCGGCCAGGCGCCGCGCCTCGTCCTCCTGGGTGAGAGCGTCGACGAACTCGTCCAGGTCGCCTTCGAGGATCTCGGGCAGCCGCTTGATGGTCAGGCCGATGCGGTGGTCGGTGACCCGGTTCTCCCGATAGTTGTAGGTGCGGATCTTCTCGGCCCGCTCTCCCGTCCCCACCTGGGAGCGGCGGTCGGCAGCCTGGGCGGCGTGCTGGCGATCGGCCTCGATCTGGAACAGCCGCGCTCGCAGCACCCGCAGGGCCTTGGCCTTGTTCTGCAACTGGCTCTTCTCGTCCTGGCAGGTGACCACGAGGCCGGTGGGCTTGTGGGTGATGCGCACCGCCGAGTCGGTGGTGTTGACCGACTGGCCCCCCGGTCCGGTGGAGCGGAAGACGTCGATCTGCAGGTCGTTCTCGGCGATCTGCACCTCGACCTCCTCCACCTCGGGCAGCACCGCCACGGTGGCTATGGAGGTGTGGATGCGGCCCTGGGACTCGGTCTTGGGAACGCGCTGCACCCGGTGGGGCCCGGCCTCGAACTTGAGACGGGAGTAGGCCCCGCGCCCCTTGACGGCGAACACGACCTCCTTGAAGCCCCCCGAGTCGGCCTCCGAGGAGGCCAGCGTCTCCACGGCCCAGCGATGCCGCTCGGCATACCGCTGGTACATGCGGAACAGGTCCCCCGCCCAGATGCCGGCCTCGTCGCCCCCGGCGGCGGCCCGCACCTCCATGATCACATCCTTCTGGTCGTTGGGGTCCCTGGGGGCGAGCATGAGGCGCAGCCGGTCCTGCAGAGCGACGGCGTCGGCCTCGCGGCCCCGGGCCATGGACTCCAACTCCCCCGCCATCTCCGGGTCGACTTCGATCGCGGCCAGCTCCCGGGCCTCGGCGGCGTCGGCCTCCGCTGCCAGGAAGGCGTCGAAGGCCTCGGCCACCGGCCGCAGTTCGGCGTGGCGCCGGGCGGCCTCGGTGTAGCGGGTGTGGTCCGCCAGCACCTCGGGGTCGGCCAGGGTCTCCAGGGAGTGCTCCAGCGCCCGGCGGACCTCCTGGAGGCGGGCGAGGAGGGCCCCGTCCATCAGGTGTACTCGGCTTCGAGGGCCCCGGCCACGATGGGGCCGCGGCCCTCCACCCCGGAGCGCTCCGCCGGGTCGAGCGCGGCCAGCAGGCTGGTGACCGCCACCTCGACCTGGTCGTCCTCGGGCTGGCGGGTGGTGAGGGCCTGCAGCCACAGGCCCGGGGCCGCCAGGAAGCGGAGCCAGCGCCGATCGGCGCCGACCTTGAGCACCTCGTAGGAGAAGCCGGCGATCAGCGGAATCCCCAGCACCCGGCTGGTGATGAGCCACGGCCAGGCGGGGCGCCCCAGCGCGGTGAAGGCGATGAGGGCGATGAGCACCACGATCATCAGGAAATTGGTCCCGCACCGAGGATGGCGCGGGCTGTAGCGCTGGATGGCCTCGACGCTCAGCGGGTCGCCCGCCTCATACGCCCAGATCGTCTTGTGCTCGGCGCCGTGGTAGGCGAAGACCCGGCGGATCTCCTTGGAGCGGCCGATCAGCCAGATGTAGCCGATGAACAGGCCCACCCGCACCACCCCGTCGAACACGTTGAACAGGATCGGCGACTTGCCCCAGACGTGCTCCATGCCCCGCGCCGCCGCCAGCGGCAAGACCATGAACACGGCGACGAAGAACGCCAGGGCGATCACCATCGAGAGCACGATCTGATAACGCTTGACCTCGCCGTCCTCCTCGGTCCCCGCCTTGGCGGCCGACCAGGAGAGGGCCCGAAAACCCAGGCTGAGCGACTCGCCCAGCACCAGGATCCCCCGCACGAACGGCACCCGGGCCCAACGCGAGCGCGAAGACAGCCGGGGCAGGTCGTGGGAGACGGCTTCGATGACCCCGTCGGGGCGGCGCACCGCCACCGCCCACTTGCTCGGGGCGCGCATCATGACGCCTTCGATGACCGCCTGGCCGCCGACGGTGGCGCCCGGCGTGCGGCTCATCAGCCCTCCGCGGGCTCGGAGCCGGCCTCGGCGCCCTTGGCGGCCTTCTTGGCCGGCCGGCGGGTGACCGGCTGCTCGCCGTAGCGGCGGCGGAACCGCTCCACCCGGCCACCGGAGTCCACCAGGATCTGCTTGCCGGTGTAGAAGGGGTGGCTGGCGCTGGAGATCTCGACCCGGGCCATCGGGTAGGTCTTCCCGTCCTTCCACTCCACCGTCTCGTCGGTCTTGATGGTGGAACGGGTCAGGAAAGAGAAGCCCGACGAGGTGTCGAGGAACACCACCGGGCGGTACTTGGGATGGATGCCTTCTTTCAATTCACTGCTCCTGTGCGGCGCCGCATGTTATGACGCTCCGGAACCCGACTTGGCCACATCGGCGAGGAACTCGCGATTCGACTTGGTCTGACGGAGCCGGTCGATGAGCAATTCGAGGCCGGCGGCCGGCTCGGGCAGGGCCAGCAGCACCCGCCGCAGCTTCCAGACCTGGACCCGCTCGGCGTCGTCGAACAGCAGCTCCTCCTTGCGGGTGCCCGAGGCCTCGATGTCGATGGCCGGGTAGACCCGCTTGTCGGCGAGCTTGCGGTCGAGGCGCAGCTCCATGTTCCCGGTGCCCTTGAACTCCTCGAAGATGACCTCGTCCATGCGGGAGCCGGTCTCCACCAGGGCCGTGCCCAGGATGGTGAGGCTGCCCCCCTCCTCGATGTTCCGGGCGGCCCCGAAGAACCGCTTCGGCGGGTAAAGGGCCGTCGAGTCGACGCCGCCCGACAGGATGCGCCCGCTGGCCGGAGTAGCCAGGTTGTAGGCCCGGGCCAGGCGGGTGATCGAGTCGAGCAGGATCACCACGTCTTGCCCCGACTCGACGAGCCGCTTGGCTCGCTCGATGGCCAGCTCCGCCACCTGCGTGTGCTCCTCGGCAGGGCGGTCGAACGTAGAGAAGACCACGTCGCCCTTCACCGAGCGCTGCATGTCGGTGACCTCCTCGGGGCGCTCGTCGACCAGCACCACGATGAGCTTGCACTCGGGGTTGTTGTGAGTGATGGAGTTGGCGATCTCCTTGAGCACGGTCGTCTTGCCCGCCTTGGGTGGGCTGACGATCAGGCCGCGCTGCCCCTTGCCGATGGGGGCGATGAGGTCGACGATGCGCGCCAGCACGTGGTTGGGCTGCCCCTCGACTTCGAGCCGCAGGCGCTGGTCGGGGAAGAGCGGCGTCAGATCGCCGAATTTGGGCCGATCGCGGGCCTCGTCGATGCTCATCCCGTTGACGTGGTCGATGCGCACCAGGGCGGGGAACTTCTCCTGGGTCCGGGGCGGGCGCACCGGACCGGCCACCACGTCGCCCTTGCGCAGGCCGTAC
>JALOLI010000211.1 GCA_025456165.1 Acidimicrobiia bacterium
GGCGGTGCGGCGCAGGGTGCCGTCGTCGGGCGCCTCGAGGCCGGCGATGATGTCGTCCACGGCGGGGGCCAGGGCCTCGATCTCGAGCACCAGCGCCACGTGGGCCTCGGCCAGGGCCGGCGGCACGTCGGCCTCAGCGGCGACGTCGCTCTCCCAGTCGGCGATGTTCGCCCGAACCGCCTCGAAAGAGGCCTTGGCCTCGCCGATGGCCACCTGGCGCGCCTCCCAGTCGGAGTTGATCCCGTCCACGTCGCCCGCGAAGGCGTTCAGTTGGGTCTCGTAGACGTCCAGGGTCACCAGGAAGGCGGCCACGTCGAGGGGCAGGGTGGTCGTGGTCGTCGTCGAGGGCGGGGGCAGCGTGGTGGTGGTGCCGGCCTCGCTCTCGGCCGGCTCCAGGGTGTTCACGAAGGTGATGGTGAGCACGATCATCGCCAGGATGATCAGCGGCAGGATCCAGCGTCCGTGCTTCGGGTCCGGGTTCCGGGGCACGGGCAAACGGTAGTCGTTTCCCGGGGTTCTTCCCGTCAAAGCGGCTACCCTCGCCGGCCGTGGAACTGCAGGGAACCACCGCGCTGGTCACCGGCGGGGCTCGCCGGGTGGGGCGGGCGATCGCCCTCGGCCTGGCTGAGTCCGGCTGCGACCTGGTGATCCATTTCGGCTCGGGGGCGGACGAGGCGGCGGCCGCCGCTTTTGAGGCACGGGCGCTCGGGGTGCGGGCGGTGACGGTGGGAGCGGATCTGGCCGATCCTGCCGCCCCGGAAGGCCTCCTGGCGGCGGCAGGCGACCTGGGCCCGGTCCGGGTGCTGGTCAACAGCGCCGCCGTCTTCCCCGACGACGAACTGGCCGGCATCACGCCGGAGGGGTGGGATCACACCCTGGCGGTCAATCTGCGCGCCCCGGTGCTGCTGACCCGGGCCTTCGCCGGGGCTCTGCCGGAGGGCCTGGAGGGGGCGGTGGTCAACGTCACCGACTGGCGCACCGAGCGGCCCTACCGCGACCACTTCTCCTACACCGTGGCCAAGGGCGGCCTCGACACCTTCACGCTGGCGGCGGCCGAGGCCCTCGCCCCCCGCATCCGGGTCAACGCCGTGGCGCTGGGCGCCATCCTCCCCCCTCCCGGCCGGGGGTCGGACTACCTGAAGGACCTGGCCCGGCAGATCCCGGCCGGCCGGCCCGGGGGGACCGACCCGGTGGTGGCGGCGCTCCTCTTCCTGCTGCGCAACCCCTTCGTCACCGGGGAGATCCTGCGGGTGGACGGCGGGGCCCACCTGCGGTAGACGGCTTCGCCGGATACAGTCGGCGCCGTGGATCGCATCGTCATCAAGGACCTCCTGGTGCGGGGCATCGTCGGCATCAACCCCGATGAGCGGGAGCACGAGCAGGACATCCTGGTGAACGCCACGCTGTGGGCCGACACCCGCCCGGCGGCGGCGAGCGACGCCATCGAGGACGCGGTCAACTACCGCTCGGTGGCCAAGGCGATGATCGCCCACATCCGCGAGGGCCGTCCCCATCTAGTCGAGCGCCTCGCCGCCGAACTGGCCGACATGTGCCTGGCGGCCGACCCCCGGGTCGCCGAGGTGGAGATCGCCGTGGAAAAGCCCGGGGCCCTGCGCTACGCCCGGTCGGTGGGGGTGGTGATCCACCGGCGGCGCGGCGGGGAGCCGGGATGACCCGGCGCCGGGCCCTGGTGGCGCTCGGCAGCAACATCGCTCCGGAGCGGAACCTGCCCGCGGCGGCGGCGCGGCTGGCGGGAACGCCGGGCATCGAGGTGCTGAAGGCCAGCGGCGTCTACGAGAGCCCGCCACTCGGGCGCCCGGGAGACCCCTGTTTCCACAATGCCGCCCTGCTGATGGAGACCACCCTCTCGCCCGAGGCGCTGCGGGAGGAGTTCCGCCGGGTGGAGGCGGCGCTGGGCCGGGCGCGCGGGGCCGACCGCTACGCCCCGCGGCCCATTGACATCGACCTGGCCGCCTTCGAGGGCTTCGAGGGGGAGGTGGGGGGCAGCCTTGTGCCCGACCCCGAGATCCCGCACCGGGCCTTCCTGGCCCTGCCCCTCGCCGAGGTCGCACCGGAGTGGGTGCATTCCCCCGCGGGCCGCACCCTGGCCGAGATTGGCGCCGGCTTCGACCTCGCCGTCGAGCAGGTGCGGCGCCTTGGGGACGCGCTCGGGATGCCGCCCCGGCCCGGTGCCTGAGCGGAGGGTGCCGCTCGGGGAACCCGGGACGGGTTGCGCGGCGTCTCAAGGGTGAGGCGACGGTGCCGCAACGCGGGCCCTCCCACCCGCGGCGGCGGCCGGGCCGGATCCCTCGGCCCGGCGAGCCGTCCGCCTCGACGACGCCGCCGCGCCGACGGTCAGCTCCCCGCTCCCTCCTCCCGTCGGCGCCGGGCGGCGCCTTCCTGCCCGCTGGGGCCTCGCCGCGCGAGAGTCTTGAAGGCCCCCGTGGGCTGCGGTACCTTCGGCGGCGTGGATTCCGCCGTTGCGGCGGTCCGCCTTCCCCCGGTCGCCCGTGCCGTTGGCATTGCCCTGTGCACCCTGGCCTGCACCCTGGCTGCGGTGCCTCCTGCCGGAGCGCGAGCTCTGACGCCTCCGCCGTTGCGGCTCGCCGTGGTGTGGGGGCGCCCCTCCTGGTCGCCCCTGGGCCCCGTGGCGCTGGCGCCCCCGCCCGGGCGCTGGGAGGCGGCCTGGGCAGCCGGCGGTCCCCTCACCCTGCCCATCCCCCCGAGGAGCCTGCATGGAAGAGCATGAGGAGTTCGAGCAGATCCCGTGGTCCGAGCTGACCACCCGGCCGCCCGACCGCCGGCGGCGTCTCATCTACCTGGTGGCCGGGGGACTGGGGGCGCTGATCCTGGTGGTGCTGGTGGCCCGGGCCTTCATGTCCTCGTCGCCGGCGGTGCCGGTGGCGCCTTCGATCACCCTGGCCCAGTCGGACACCACGGCCGCCACCGCGGCCGCCGTCCCGACCACGGTGGCGGCGGCCTCGCCGGCCCCGTCGCTGCTCTATCGGGAGGCCGACCTCATGGCGTTTCCGGCCACGCCGGGTGAGCGGGCTGCGGTGGCCCGCGCTGAGTGGTTCGTCACCGACTATTTCACCGCCGACCTGGAGCCGACCGGGTCGGCCGACGTGCGGGCCGCCCTGCCCGGGGGCGCGGCGATGCCCGAGATGCCCCAGGACTCGGCGGGGAGCCTTTCCTACGTCGAGTGGGCCCGGGCCTTCCGGGTGGAGGAGGTAGCCGACGGCCGATACCGGGTGGGGGTGGTGTTCCGCTCGCTGGGCGCGCCACCCGAACGGGGCTTCTACCGGCTCCCGGTGCGGGCGGTCGAGGTGACCGTCGCGGTGGCGGCCGACGGGGGCTCCACGGTGGTCGACCTGCCCACCCCGGTGGCGCTGCCTGCCGGGCCGCAAGCGGAGGCCTGGGCCGAGGAGACGGCCGAGGCCCCGCGATGGGTGCTCGACGCCGCCGTGGCTCTGGTCGCCGGCTGGGGGACCGAGCCGCGCCTGGCCGGGGCCCAAGCCGGCGAAGGCGGCTGGCGGGTGGTGCTCACCCTGGCCGACGAGGTGGGCAACCGCTGGCCGGTAGTGGTGTCGGTAGCGGGCCGGGCCGAGGTGGGCGGTTGAGGCGCGGGCGGGATCCGCCGGTCCGCTCCAAACCGACCTAACGCTCAGCCTGCCACGAGCCGCCCGTAGATGTCGGCTCCACCGACGGAGTTGATGCGTCCGTCTTCCCAGATGACCAGGTAGTCGCCGGCGGTTCGGTTCCAGGCCACCGCCGGCCGGAGATCCCACATTGTGGCTCCCGGCCCGCAGATGCGGAATTCCCCCCCGCTAGGTACGGCGTCGCCGGCCAACCTCCGCCCGAATACATCCGATTTCCGGGCCGCCAGGTTCCGATCGTCCTCCCAGACGACCAGGTACTCGTCGGCGTCGTGGTTCCATGCCACCGCCGGCGTGCCAGCGCCCTGCGGGGCGCCGGCGCTTCGTATGCGCACGTCGCTGCCCAGCGGCTGGCCGTCGGCGCCAACCCGGTGGCCGTAGATGCTCGACCCGGTGAGAGAACGCCCGTCAAGCCAGACGACTAGGTACTCGTGGGCAGCCTGGTTCCACGCCACCGCGGCCTGCCCTTCGTTGCTGGTAGCCGCGGGGCCGCTGATGCGGCGTTCAGGACCCACCGGTCCGCCGGTCGTGCTGAACCGCCGCCCGTAGATGTCCGTGCCGCGGGTGGCACCCTTGCGGTTGTCATCCCACACAACGAGGAACTGGTTGGTCGACTGCTTCGAGGCCACTGCGGGGTTACGGTCGTTGGCGGTGGCATCGGGCCCGCTGATGCGGCGTTCCGCGCCGATCGGTTGGCCATCGGTGCCCACTAGGCGCCCGTAGATGTCGTGGCCTCGAGTTGCCCACGAGCGCGAGTCGGACCAGACGACCAGGTACCTCTTCGCCGCCTGGTTCCAGGCGATAGCCGGGGTGAACTCGCTTGAAGTCGCGTTGGGACCGCTGATACAGATGTCGTCTCCCAGGGGCCGGCCGTAGGCGCTCACTCGCCGTCCGTAGATGTCGGAACCGCTCGTCGCCGCAGCGCGTTCGTCCTCCCAGACGACCAGGTACTCGTTTGTAGTCGGGTTCCAGGCCACGTCGGGCGTGTGTTCCCCTTCGGTGGCGTGCGGGCCGCTGATGCGGAAGTCATCCGCGATCGGCTTGGCATCCGCGCTCACTCGCCGCCCGTAAATGTCCCAACTGGTACCACTGCGCCCGTCTCGCCAGACGACTAGGTACTCGTCATCGGTCTCGTTCCAAGCCACCGCCGCGTGAATCTCATCCTCTGTCGCATTCGAGCCGCTGATGAGAACGTCGGTGGCGGGCACAGGCGGGGCCTTGGCCGAGCTCGCTTCGTGGTGACCCGCTCCTGCTGGCCCAGCCAGCAGGAGCGCCCCGAACACGATTACGACGATCGGCCGGAAGAACCTGTGCATGTGATACCCCCTCTCCCGTGGGTTCAGCCGGCGACTCTCCTGCCGTAGATGTCCCAGCCGTGGAAGTGGGGCAGGCCGGAATTGCGGTAGTCCTGCCAGATCACCTGGTAGCGGTTGCTGGTCTGATTGCCGGCCAAGGCGGCAATCGCCTCGTCGCCAGTCGCCGCTGTGCCGCTGACGAGAACCTCATACCCCGAGGCCTTCCCGTCTGCCCCCACGTACCTGCCGTAGATGTCGAAGCCGCGGACCATGTCGTTCCGGCTGTCGTGCCAGACGACCAGGCATCGCAGGGTGCCTCCGTGGCATGACACCGCCGGGCGGTACTCGTTGCCCGCCGCGGCGGCGCCGCTCAGGCGATGATCCCCGCCTGCCGGGCTACCGTCTGCTGCCAACAGCCTCCCGTAGATGTCGTCGCCAGTGGTGCCGTCGTTGCGCTCGTCCTGCCACACGGCTAGGTACCCGCCTGCCGACTGGTTCCAGGCCAGGTCGGGTTCGTGTTCGTCGAAGATGGCCTTGGGGCCGCTGATCCGGCGGTCGCCGCCGATGGGCGTGCCGTCGGAGTCGAGCAGCCGGCCGTAGATGTCTTCGCCGGTGGTGCCAGCGTTGCG
>JALOLI010000212.1 GCA_025456165.1 Acidimicrobiia bacterium
CGTAATCGCCGCCGTCAAAGTCGTCTTCCCATGATCAATATGACCCATCGTCCCCACATTCACATGCGGCTTCGTACGCTCAAACCTCTCCTTACCCATTTCCGCGGACTCCTTCTTGGTGGTGTTGCCGTTGCCGTTCGGTCGTAGCGGCGGGTGGATTCGAACCACCGACTACCCGATTATGAGCCGGGTGCTCTGCCACTGAGCTACGCCGCCTCGCCGTCCCGGGGGGCTCTCCCCCGGGCGGGGTGACGCTCCGGCCGTCACCCTGAGCCCCCTCCCGGGCTCGAACCGGGGACCCCTTCCTTACCATGGAAGTGCTCTACCACTGAGCTAAGGGGGCAATGGGCGGTCAGGTTACCGCACCGGTGGGGGGAGAAGGATTTGAACCTCCGTAGGCTTCGCCGGCAGATTTACAGTCTGCTCCCTTTGGCCGCTCGGGCATCCCCCCGAGGCGCCGCGATGATAGCCCGCCCCCACCGCTGGGGCTCCCGCCCGCCCCCCTTGGGGAACGCCGGCGGCACGCGCCGGCACGGCGGCGCCTCCCGGCGGTCTCAGCGAATGCCCTGGGCCATGTCGGTGAGGCGCTGCACTCGTTCGGCAATCGGAGGGTGAGTGCTGAAGAGGTGCCCGATGCCGCCACCGCCCCCGGTGCGGCCCAGCGCCTTGAGCGGGTCGGCGATGAACAGCTGGGCGGTGGACGGGTTCATGGGCATGGGGATGCGGGCCGTGCCCGCCTCCAGCTTCTCCAGGGCCCGGGCCAGGGCGAGCGGCGAGCCGGTCATCTCCGCCCCGCTGCGGTCGGCCTCGAATTCCCGGGCACGGGAGATGGCCAGCTGGATGACCATCGCCGCCAGCGGGGCCAGGATGATGCTGATCAGCCCGATGACCAGGCTGAGCGGGTTGTTGTGGCGCTGGTCGCCGCCGCTCAGGCCGCCCCAGAGCGCCAGGCGCGTCAGGAACGAGAGGGCGGCGGCCACCGTGGCGGCGATGGTGGCGATGAGCACGTCCCGGTTGCGCACGTGGGACAGTTCGTGGGCCAGCACCCCCTCGAGCTCCCGGAGGTCCATGATCTGCACGATCCCGGTGGTGACCGCCACTGCAGCGTGACGCGGGCTGCGACCGGTGGCGAAAGCGTTGGGCTGGGCCGAGGGGATCAGGTAGATGCGCGGCATCGGCATCTGCTCGCGCTGGGTGAGCGACCGCACGATCGAGTAGACGTCGGGCAGTTCGTGCTCCTCCACCGGCTTGGCCCCGGTCGAGGCCAGGGCGATCTTGTCCGAGAAGAAGTACATCAGGAAGTTGATGCCCCCGGCGATGACCAGGGCGATGATCGCCCCGCTGGTGTCGCCGATCAGTTGGCCCACGAGCACGATGAGGGCGCCCAGGACGGCCATGAGCATCAGCGTCTTGAAGTTGTTGCGCATGGCGGGGATGGTAGGGAGGACCCCGCCTTTGCGGAAGGCCCGGGAACGCGGCCGGAGGCCCCCGGACGCGGAGGCGGGGCCCATCGGGCCCCGCCTCCTTTCACTCGACTCGGTTGCCGCTACGGGAGCAACAGGATGGCCTCGGTGGCCTCGGTCGCCCCGCCCCGGAAGCCGCTGCCGCGGTCCCCGTTGCTGAAGAGCAGCACGCCAAGTTCGGGAGTGTTGCCCGGGTACAGGCCGTAGTCCGTCACCGTCATGGTGTCGGTGGAGAACGGAGCCACGTCCACCGGCGAGCCGTAGTAGCCCTCGCCGTAGGGGGTGATCACCAGGTCGCCGACCAGGTCGCCCGGGCCGCCGTAGTAGATGTCGGCGGCGTAGACGTCCAGGCCCACGTTGGTGCCCGCCCCGTACCAGGCCAGGTCGCCGAAGCTCAGGCCCACCTGCTCGGCGCACAGGTAGAGCGCCGTGTTGCCGGTGTTGGTGCCGTGCTCGGCATAGAAAAAGGCACTGGCATCGCCGGTGGCGAGATCGATCGCCCAGACGAGTTGCTGCCCATTGCTGGCTCCCCAAGGACCGCCCGCGTCGGCGTTGGTGACCATGAAGTCGTCCACGCCGTCGAGGTTGGTGTCCAGGTAGAGCATGTAGCTCACCGGCAGCAGGTGCGACTGCCGCTCATGGCTGTTGATGGCAAAGGCCCACAGGAACGATGGGTCGGTGTCCGAGCACCAGCCGGCCGGCACCGGGAAGGTGTTGACGCCGACCGCGGCGATGTCGGGAGTGGGCGCTCCAGACCCCGGGAGCCCCGTGGGGATGTCCGGGCTCAGCGCAAGCAGGGTGTAGGCGTCGTTCTGCGCCCACCCCACGCCCTCGTTGGTCAGGTCCACGGGCGCCACCCCGCCGCCGCCGAAGACCACCGGCCCGGCCATCTCCTTGGCCGCCTGACGAGGCAGGACGTGCCATGGCAGGTGGATCGACCCATCCGGAGAAGTCAGGGTGAGGTACCCGTCGTACTCGTTCAGGGTCAGAGGCGCCGGGTTGGCGCCGTTGGCTCCCGAGTTCATGGCGTTCGCCGGCAGCAGGCTGCCGTCGATCCTGATCGTGACCCGGAAGGTGCGCGTGCCGAAGGCGGCCACCTTGATCTTCGCCGGGGCCTTGATGGTCACCGCCCCGCTCGCCTCGTCGTCGGCGAAGCGGAAGCTGCTGGCGATGCCGAAGGTCAGCTCGTGGTCGCTGTAGTTCTGAACGGCGACCTGCTTGGTGATGTACCTCACCCCGGCCACATCGACGAACCCGAACGACAGGCCGCCGCTGGGCAGGCGCCGGTCCCAGGCCGCCGCCGGGGAGGCCAGGGCGTCATCGACCCGGACCTCGCCGCCGCCGATCCGGCTGATCGGAGCCAGGTCGCCGCCGAAGAAGGCGGCCTTGTTCATGATGTCAGTCTCAGCGGTGTTCATGAGCACCGCCTTGATCTCGGCGGGCGTGCGGGCCGGATAGGCCTGCATGAGCAGGGCAGCCGCGCCGCTGACCATGGGGGTCGCCCCCGAGGTGCCGCCGAAGACACCGGTCTCGGTGCCGGTGCCGTAGATCGCCGAGACGGAGGCGCCGGGGGCGCCGATCTCCGGCTTGAGCAGGTTCGTCCCCATAGCCGGGCCGCGGGACGACGAGCCCACCATGTGCTGGACCAGCGGGATCCCGGCAGCGGGGTCGAACACGACATACGTGTTCGGCAGCCCGGACTTGAGCTTGTTCGAGTTGGCCTGGTTGATCATGAACCCGGGGATGGTCCAGGGGCCGCCGGCGCCCTGACCGCCCTCGAACGGGTCCCCCGCCTGGATCATGCCGATGATCCCGGCGACGCCACCGCCCAATTGGATGTTGTAGATCTTCAGGCTGAAGTCGCAGGAGCCCCGGTCGACCAGGACGATCTTGCCGGTCAGGGTGCCGGCCGCGAAGGGAGCGCAGCCGTCCAGGTTGCCGCCGGCGCCGTCGGCGTACTGCAGCAGCGACTCGACCCTGGTGGTCAGGGGCGCCGACCAGGGCTGGAACACCGCGGCGTATTGCCCGGCGATGCCCGCCGGAGCCGTGACGTCCATGAGCATCTGGACGGCCGAGGGCACTGCCGTCTGGGCCACCGAAAGAGCGGAGGGAGCCGCCGACGGGGTGCCCACGACGTAAGGCTTGTCGCTGCCGTTGCC
>JALOLI010000213.1 GCA_025456165.1 Acidimicrobiia bacterium
GCCGTGGTGGGCACCGCCCTCGACAAGCCCCGGCTGGCCGGCATGGGCACCACCATGACCCTGGCGATCTTCTCTCCCGGTGCCGTCGAGATCGGCCACATCGGCGACAGCCGGGCGTACCTCTACCGGGAGGGAGCCCTGGCCCAGCTGACCCGGGACCACTCGCTGATGGCCGACATGATCGCCTCCGGAGAGCTGACCCCGGAGCAGGCGGCGGTCCATCCCTTCCGCAGCGTGATCACCCGGGCCCTCGGCATGGAGAGCCGTGTCGTGATCGACCGGGTGGCCCGCGACCTGCTGCCCGGGGACCGGCTGCTGCTGTGCCTGCTGCCCGGGGACCGGCTGCTGCTGTGCAGCGACGGCCTCACCACCATGCTGCCCGACGCCGAGATCGCGGCTCTCCTCTCCCGCGGCGACCCTGCCGCCGCCGCCGCCGCCCTCGTCGCGGAGGCCAACCGCGCCGGCGGCGTGGACAACATCAGCGTCGTCGTTGTCGACCTGCCGCGTTGAGCCGCCTCACCGAAGCCGCCCTCGTCTGTCTGGCCGCCGCCGTAGCCGCAGTGGGGGCGGCGCTGGCCCCCCTGGCCGCCGGGAACCTCCCCACCTACGACACGGTGCTGGCGCCGGCGGTCTTCCTCGCCGCCTTCGGCGGCCTGCTGCTGGCGGTCCGCCGCTGGGCGCCGCGCGCCGCCCGCACCCTCCTGCCCCTGGCCGCCCTGCTGACCGCGGTGGGCTGGGTCGAGGTGGCCCGGGTGGACCGCCACCTCGGCCGCCTGCAACTGTGGTGGCTGCTGGTGGGAGCCGCCCTGGCGGCGGCCACTCTCTTCGTGCTGCGCCGCCGCGGGGTGGGGGTGCTGCGCCGCTACCGCTACCTGTTCCTGGTCACCGGCCTCGGCCTCCTCCTGCTGCCGCTGCTCCCAGGGGGATGGCCGATACGCGGGGTCACCATCAACGGCTCCCGCCTGTGGGTGCGCCTCCAGGCCGGCGACCTCTCGCTCTCCTTCCAGCCCGGGGAGGCCGCCAAGCTGCTGATCGTCGCCTTCCTGGCCTCCTACCTGGCCGACCGCCACCGGGCGCTCACCGCCATGCCGCGCCGCCTGGGCCCGGTGAGCCTCCCCGAGCCTCGCCAGTTGCTCCCGGTGGTCCTGGCCTTCGGGGTCAGCTTCGCCGTCCTCATCTACCAGCGCGACCTGGGGGCCTCACTCCTGCTCTTCGTGGTGTTCGCCGCGATGCTCTTCGCCGCCACCGGGCGCTACGCCTACCCGGCCGCCGCCCTGGCCCTGCTGGCGGGAGGGGGCCTGGCCGCCTACCGCTACTTCGGCCACGTCCGGGTGCGGGTCGAAGCGTGGCTCCACCCCTTCGCCGACTTCGCCGGCTCCGGCTACCAGGTGGCCCAGGGCCTCTTCGCCCTGGGCAGCGGCGGCCTAACCGGCACGGGCCTGGGGGCCGGCCGGCCCGACCTCATCCCTGCCGCCGCCACCGACTTCATCTTCGCCGCCCTCGCCGAGGTACTCGGGCTGGCCGGCGGACTGGCCGCGATCGCCGCCTATGCCCTCCTGGCGGCTGCCGGATTCGGCATCGCCCTGCGGGCTCGCGATCCGTTCCGCAAGCTGCTCGCCGGAGGCCTCACTCTCACCCTCGTGGTGCAGACGGTCCTGATCCTCGGCGGCATCCTGCGCCTGCTCCCCCTCACCGGGATCACCTTGCCCTTCATGTCCTACGGCGGGTCGTCGCTCCTGGCCAACCTGGTGCTCATCGCCCTGCTGGCCCGGGTGTCCCACGAGGAGGGGTCGTGAACCCCGCCCTGCGCCGCCTCGCCGCCGCCTGCCTCGCCGGCCTGATGCTGGTGGCCGGGGGCCTGACCTTCCAGCAGGCCGTCGCCGGCCCGGGCTACCGGGACGACCTGCGCAACCCCCGCGCCCTGCTGGACCGGGCCGAACGCCCGCGCGGCCAGATCGTCACCGCCGACGGAGTGGTCGTGGCCCGGTCGGAGGAGGGCGCCGACGGGGCCCGGGTGCGCCTCTACCCCGCGGGCGACCTCTACGGCCACGTCACCGGCTACGCCAGCAGCTACTTCGGGGACACCGGCATCGAGGCCACCCGGGCCGCCGACCTGCGCTCCGGGAACGACGGCTCGCTGACCGCCGCCCTGTTCCGCCTTCTCGGAGGGGATCTGCGTCCCCACCAGGTGCAGCTCACCCTGCGCGACGACCTGCAGCGGGTGGCCGCCGCCGCTCTCGGGGAGCAGCGCGGGGCCGTGATCGCCCTCGACCCGTCCACCGGGGCGATCCTGGCCCTGGTCTCCCACCCCGGCTTCGACCCCAACGTCCTGGCGACGGGTGATCCCGCCGAGGGCAACGCCCTCGACGCCGACCCGGACCAGCCCCTGCTCAACCGGGCCATCGCCGCCGCCTACCCGCCCGGATCGTCGTTCAAGGTCCTGGTGGCGGCCGCCGCCCTCGCCACCGGGGACTACGACCCGGGCACCGAACTGGAGGACCGGGACGAACTGGCCCTGCCCGGCTCCACCGCCGTCATCCGCAACTCCGACGAAGGCTTCTGCGGCGACGGCGCCACCATCACCCTGCAGCGGGCGCTGGCCGTCTCCTGCAACACCGCCTTTGCCGCCCTGGGCATGGAGATCGGGGCCGGGGCGCTGCTGGCCGCAGTGGAGGGCGCCGGGTTCAACGGCACCATCCCCTTCGACTTCCCCACCGCCGCCTCCGTCCTGCCCCCGGATGGGCTGGCCGACGACCTGCCGGCGCTCGCCCAGACGGCCCTGGGCCAGCGCGACGTGCGCACCACCCCTCTCCAGATGGCCCTGCTGGCGGCGGCGGTGGCCAACGGAGGCGAGATCATGCGGCCCTACCTGGTTCGGGCCATCCTCAACGCCGACGGCGAAGAGACGAGCCTCACCCGGGCCTCAGCCTGGCGGCAGGCCATGGCCGAGGAGGTCGCCGCCGCCCTGGCCCAGATGATGGAGGCCGTGGTCGCCGACGGCACCGGCTGGCGGGCGGCGGTGCCCGGGATCCGGGTGGCCGGCAAGACCGGCACTGCCGAGGTGCCCGGAGGCGCCCCCGACGTGTGGTTCATCGGGTTCGGCCCCGTCGACCCGGAGCCGGGCCGGGCCCGCATCGCCATCGCCGTGCTGGTGGAGGATGGCGGCAGCCTGGGCGAGGACGGCAGCGGTGGCTCGGTGGCCGCGCCGATCGCCCAGAAGGTCCTGGCCGCCTTCTTTGCCGGCTGATCTCGGCACCTCCGGTACCATCTTCCAACCAGTGGACGGTCAACGGGTCCTCGCGGGTCGTTATGCCCTCATCTCCCACCTGGCGCGCGGCGGGATGGCCGACGTTTGGGTGGGGCACGACCGCCTCCTCGACCGCCGGGTGGCGATCAAGATCCTTCACCCCGAGTTCGCCGCCAACGAGAGCTTCGTCGAGCGCTTCCGCCGGGAGGCCCAGGCGGCGGCCAACCTCAACCACGTCAACATCGTGGACATCTACGACTGGGGGCGCGACCAGGGCGTCTACTACATGGTCATGCAGCTCATCGCGGGCCGCAACCTGCGCGAGCTGCTGCGGGCCGAGGGAGCGCTGGAGCCCCGCCGGGTGGCCGAGATCGGGGCCGCCGTCGCCGCCGCCCTGGGCGCCGCCCACGACCGCGGGCTGGTGCACCGCGACATCAAGCCGGCCAACGTGCTGCTCACCCCCGAGGGCGCGGTCAAGGTGACCGACTTCGGCATCGCCCGGGCGTGGGACGACTCCGACCAGCTGACCCGCACGGGGGCGGTCATCGGCACCGCCACCTACTTCAGCCCCGAACAGGCCCAGGGCCTCACCGCCGACGGCCGCTCCGACCTCTACGCCCT
>JALOLI010000214.1 GCA_025456165.1 Acidimicrobiia bacterium
GCCTCGACCGCAGGCCCGTCGGCCGTGGAACACGCCGCTTCCAACTCACCCCGGGGGTTCGACCGGCCGACTGAGACTCAGCACCGCGCCCGCATCCGTCTGAGATCCAAGCGTCAGTCCGGCCCCGGGCCGGACGGGCGCCAGGCGCGAGCACACGGGCTGCCCCGCCCGGCCGCACGGGGAGGAGGGGACCGCCCCGGTCAGGGCACGTAGTAGGTGACGATCAGCTCCGGCCGGTTGGCCGCAGTCGGGGTGTTGCCCGTGTAGAAAGACAGGTAGTCGGCGCTCATGTCCTCGTTGTCGTCGGTGGCGAACCGCAGCCGGAACTGGGTAGTGCCGGTCAGGTTGATCAGCGGGTAGGCGCCTGCTCCTAAGTTGGCCCGGTACCAGCCTTTGCTGGCGGCCTTGAGGAACTTGCCGGCGTTGGTCTTGCTGGCGGAGGCTTTGAAATCGCCGGTCTGCAGGACCGCCGAGTTGCTGAAGGCTCCCTTCTTGAGGTCGACTTGCAGGTTGCCGTGGGTGGTGAACGGGCTGGTACCGGTGAAGGCCTGCCTCTTGATCCTCAGGGTGACTCCGACGACGACCGCGTCGTTGGGCAAGCCCGAGGTGTCGAAGTGCAGGATGCTGCGGTATTGCCGGTCGGAGGCGTCGTCACCCACCCGGGCGGTGGTTGCCGCCGCGTCGAAAGTGCCACCCTCACCCGAAGTCTCACTGCCCTCCAGCACCCACCCGTCGGAGGAGCCGACGGAACAGAAACTCCGCTCCAGCATTGGGCATGTGCTGCGCCCGATGCGGTCTCCGTAATACTCGGTGAACCACAGGGCGCCATCGGACCCGAGGTCCACGTCGTAAGGGTAAGCGCCCGGCGTGATGCCCTCAGAGAACTCGGTAACCACCCCGGCCGGGGTGATCCGCCCGATTCGGTCTCCGGTCGCCTCGGTGAACCACAGATTGCCGTCGGCACCGACGGTGATTTGCTCGAGGCCGCTGCCGGGGCTGATACCGGCGGAGAACTCGGTGACAACGCCGGTGGGGGTGATGCGCCCGACCCGGTTGCCGGTGGTCTCGACGAACCAGACATTGCCGTCCGGGCCGCCGATGATCCCGTGCGGATCACTGTTTGGGCTGATGCCGGCAGAGAACTCGGTGACCACCCCAGCTGTGGTGATTCTCCCGACCCGGTCTTCGTAGGGCTCTGTGAACCAGAGGTTGCCGTCGGGACCGGCAGCGATCGAGAGCGTCGTAGTGCTGCCGACCGGGAAGTTAGTGACGACTCCAGCCGTGGTGATTCTCCCGACGTGGCTCCCATAGAAGGTGGTGAACCACAGATTGCCGTCCGGTCCCACCGCGATCCCCCAAGGGTTGCCCGAAACAGAGAACTCGGTGACGACCCCAGCTGTAGTGATGCGCCCGATCTTGTTGGCGGCGAACTCCGTGAACCAAAGGTTGCCGTCGGGCCCGGCGGTGATCATCTGCGCCTGCGAGCCCGCGGCAGGGATGGAGAACTCAGTGACGACCCCAGCTGCAGTGATGCGCCCGATCTTGTTGGCGGCGGACTCGACAAACCACAAGCTGCCGCCGGGGCCTGCCGTGATTCCAATCGGGGCAGCGCCCGGAGTGATCCCCACCGAGAACTCGGTGATACACAGGTCCACCCCGATGGCCGGAGCCGCCGATGCCGCCACTGCGGCGATGAGCAACGCCAGCGTCCCCATCACGCTCGCCACCCTGCTGCGAAGAACGGACGAAGAAAGCCTGCGCGTGCGGCCCACGGCCCTCACCCCTTCCGGCGCGGCCGTCGGCTCTGTCCGAAACAGGCCGCTCCCAGACGCTTGGAGTATCCAAGCCAGGCTAGCCAGCGAAGGGATGAGATGCGGGGCTCCGCCCGCACCAGGGCCTAGACCGGGTCGATAGGGGGATCTGGAGGATCCACTCCCCCGCCGCCGGGGCAGGACTCACCGGTGTAGTCGGCGAAGCCCCGGGGGACCTTGCAGGGGTGCACCTTCACCACCTTGGGCTGCGGGGAGTAGGTCCACGTCCACTTCTCCGTGGTGGTGCGCCCGTCGCGGAAGGTCATGTAGCGGAACACGTCGATGGTGAACCCGGCGTAGGGGGCGTACTTGACGACCTCCTGCCCCGGGGACAGCGAGCGATCACCCTCGTACATGACCACACTGGTGTTGTAGTAGTTGCGTCGCGCGCTGGCACCGGCGGTGACGATCCGCCCGTCGTTGTCACCCCAGATCTTCACCGTGATGTAGGTGCCCGCAGGGGTCATTCCCGCATGGTGGGTGGTGATGATCACCGGGTGATCGGTGTCGTTGCGGAAGGCGACGTCGGGATGGGGCCAGCCCATCGTGGCCTCCCGGCCGTCGGGGTAGCGATCGAAGTCCAGCGAGTGCGGCTGGTGCTCGACATCTTTGAGGCCGGCGAAGAAGCCGGCGTTGTAGATGGTGGTGCCGAACTGGCTGGTGCCTCCGCCCATGTTCGCCGGGTGGTCGCAGCACTGCACGTAGCCGCCGATGATCGCCCCCGCCGGCCGGTAGCCCTTGGCCGCGGTCCGCTCGCCGACGGCGGCGTTCACCGAGAAGACCTCGCCGGGCAGCACCACGTGACCGCTCACGGTGTCGGCCATAAGTTGGATGTTCACCACCCGGTCCTCGCAGCACTTGTGGTATGTGGTGAACTCGCCGAGGAGATAGGAGCCCTGGAAGGCCAGGGCCTCGTCTTCGGTCAGATAGCGCCGGATGCCGGTGGCGTAGGTGCCCCGCTTGCCGGTGTCGACCACGTCGGCTTCGCCGGAGTCGGGGCCGCCGTCCACGGTGTCGACGCTGGGGTACTCGCTGCGGAACAGGAAGTCCGTACCGGCGCCCCCGACCAGGGTGTCGCGTCCCTGGCCGCCGTGGAGAGCGTCGTTGCCGTCCCCGCCGCTCAGGCTGTCACTGCCGGGGCCCCCGCCCAGGGCATCGTCCCCGGGCCCGCCGTCCAGGACGTCGGCCTCGCCGGAGCCGCGCAGCAGGTCGTCGCCGTCACCCCCGAACAAGCGGTCGGCGCCGGGGCCTCCCGTGAGGGCGTCGGCTCCGGCCCCGCCCAGGAGGAGGTCGTCCCCCGGGTCGCCGAACAGGGCGTCGTTGCCATCGTCACCCGAGATCGTGTCGTCCCCGCGGCCGCCCCGGGCCGTGTCCCGGCCCGGCCCGCCGGAGATCGTGTCGTGCCCGAAGCCTCCGGCCAGAGTGTCATCGCCCCAGCCGCCGTCCAGGGTGTCGTTGCCCGGACCGCCCTGCAGATCGTCGTCGCCGGAGGCGCCCAGCAGGGTGTCGTCACCGCCCTCCCCCAGCAGGGCGTCGTCGCCGCGGCCGCCGTCGATCGTGTCGCCCCCCTGCCCGCCGCAAACGACATCGTTGCCCCCGAGGGCGTTGATCACGTCGGCCCCCGGGGTCCCCAGGATCACGTCGGCGCCGCCGGTTCCGTTGATCGGCGACACCAGCCCCAGGGCGGCGGCGTCGATGGTGACCGGCAGGCCGCCGCAGAAGGCTATGACCGTGGCCACGAAGCCGGCGGTGTCCGTGCCCCCAACGACGCCGTCGTGCCCGCAAGGCCGGGGAGCAGATCCGGGGCAGTCCCGTCGCCCCAGTCCACCGTCAGGTCGTGGAGACCGGGGGCGCTCCGGTCGCTGAAAGAGACCACCAGCTCGAAGGCCTCGCCCAGAGGAGCCGAGGCATCGGGCAAGAAGCCCAGGACCGGGGCGGCGTTCACCACGATGATCTCGGTGCCCCGGGATACCTCGCCGCCGGCGAGGGCCGCTCGTACGCGCACCGGGTAGATGCCCTCGTCGGCGTAGGCGTGGCCGGCGGTGGCGGTGGGAGGCGAGGCGGCGAGGCGGGTCAACGTGCCATCGCCCCAGGAGATGGCGAACTCGGTCGGCGCCCCGGCCGTCGTGTCGAAGGCGATCGTGATCTCGGCGGCCTCCCCCTCTTCCACCGGCCCGGCCGGCGGAGTCAGGGCCAGGGCGGAAGCGGCCAGGGCGTTGCCGGGCGCGGTGAGCGAGGCGGCCACCAGGGCGGCGGCGAGCAGGAGCGGGGTACGACGGGGCATGGGTATCAACGAGGTTACCGCAGGCGGCGTGGTGCGGGGCAGCGA
>JALOLI010000215.1 GCA_025456165.1 Acidimicrobiia bacterium
ACCCCGCACTGGCCGCCAAGCGCCGGAGAGTGAAGGAACTGCTCCGGCGGTTCAACCGGGAAGAGGGTGAGCCGGAGCGGCTTGCCGTCCTGGAGCAGTTGCTGGGGCGGCTCGGCCGGGGTTCTCTCATCGAACCGCCCTTCTTCTGCACCTACGGAGAGAACACCTACCTCGGCGATGAGGTGTTCCTGAACGCCATGTGCGCCGTCATCGACAACAACGAGGTGCGCATCGGCGACCACGTGATGATCGGGCCGCTCGTCCAGATCTACACCGCCGCCCATCCCCTGGAAACGCAGGCCAGGAACCGGGGAGAGGAGGTGGCCCGGCCGATCGTGGTCGAGGACAACGTGTGGGTGGGGGGCGGGGCCATCCTCCTGCCCGGCGTGCGGGTCGGCCGGAATGCGGTGGTCGGAGCGGGGGCAGTCGTCTCGCGGAGTGTCCCGGCGAACACCGTCGTGGCGGGCAACCCGGCCCGGGTGATCAGAGAGATCGAGTAGCGGCGGCCGGTCCCCGCCCCGGCCTCCCTTCTCGACACCCCCGGTTGTTAACCTCGGTCCGTGGCTTATCAGGCTCTCTACCGCAAGTACCGGCCGCAGCGCTTCGGCGACGTCGTCGGCCAGGACCACGTCACCCTGACCCTTGCTCGCGAGGTGCAGCAGGGTCGCCTGGTGCACGCCTATCTGTTCGCCGGCCCGCGGGGCACCGGCAAGACCACCACGGCGCGCATCATCGCCAAGGTGCTCAACTGCCCCGACATGGGCGCCGACGGCGAGCCCTGCAACCGCTGCCCGTCCTGTGTGGCCATCACCGAAGGCAACTCCTTCGACGTCATCGAGCTCGACGCCGCCTCGCACAACAAGGTCGAGGACGTGCGCGAGATCCGGGCCAACGTGGGCACGGTGGCCTCCACCGGCGGGGCCCACCGGGTGTACATCCTCGACGAGGCCCACATGCTCTCCCGGGCGGCGGCCAACGCCCTGCTCAAGACGCTCGAGGAGCCGCCGGAGCACGCCTTCTTCGTCCTCGCCACCACCGAGCCCTACAAGCTGCCCGACACCATCCGCAGCCGGACGCAGCGCTTCGACTTCCATCCCATAGGCTCCGAGACGCTGATCGCCTACCTGGGCGACATCGCCTCCCGCGAGAAGTACCAGGCGGCGCCCGACGGCCTGGCCCTGATCGCCCGCCACGCCCGCGGCTCGGTACGCGACGCCCTGGGCCTGCTGGAGCAGGTGGCGGCCCTGGGCGGCGGGAAGATCGACGGACGGGGAGTCACCCGGGCCCTGGGCCTGGCCCCCAGCGAGGCCTTCACCCGGCTCGCCCGGGCCATCGCCGACCACGACGCCCCTGGAGCCCTGGCTCTGGCCGCCTCGCTGGCCTCGGAGGGAGCGGACCTGCGCCGCTTCGTAGGCGACGCCATCGAGTTCTTCCGGGGGGTGTTCCTGGCTCGCTACGCCCCCAAGCTCGAGGAGATCGTCGACGAGCCCGCCGAAGTCCTCGAAGAGTGGCGGGCCGAAGCCCGGGCTCTGGACGGCGGCGACGTGCTGCGGGCGGTGGAAGTGCTGGGCGAGGCCTTGGCGGCGCTGCGCGACGGCCGCGAAGAGCGGCTGGTGGTGGAGCTGGCCCTGCTGCGCCTGGCCCGGCCCGAGGTGTCGATCGACCCGGCGTCGCTGGCCTCGCGCCTCGACCGCCTCGAAGACCGCATGCGCCGCCTGGGCGAGGCGTCGGCTCCGCCGCCCCCGGTGGCCACCGGCGAGCCGCGTCGCCTGATGCGCCCGCCGGCACCCGAGCCCGACTCGGGCGGTCCGGCGGCCACGGTCACCCCGATCACCGCCGCCGCGTCGGCAGATCCCAAGCCGGCCCGGCGCGGCGTCAAGAAGGACGCCGAGCCCGCGCCTCCCCCCGTTGCGGAGCCCGGGGGGAAGGAGCCGACGGCGGCCCCTCCGGCAGTACCGGCGGCGCCTGCCGTCGGCCTCGACCTGGCCGCGGTGGAGACCATCTGGCCGGCGCTGGTCGAGAGGGTGCGCAAGGACGCCGGCCCGCGGCGCCACGCCCTGTTCCGCGCCTGCCGGCCCATCGCGGTCGAGGGAGCCAAGGTGGTGCTCGAGGTGCCGGCCAGCCTGCCTTTCCATCTCGCCCAGCTGATCGAGGACCGGGAACTCGACGGCATCGTGGGCCGCATCGCCGGCGCTCTGCTGGGAGGGGCGGTGACCGTGGCCTATCGACCCGGAGACGGCGAGGAGCCCGCCGGGATGTTCGAGGCCCCACGGCGGGCCCCCGACAAGGACCTCCTGGGGGAGAGGGACGAGGCTTCGGCCGACCCGGCGGCGGTGGTCACCGAGATCTTCGGGGGCGAGGTGGTGTCGACGCCGAAGCCGAAGCCCAAGAAGTAGCCGGGGGATCGGCGGCGCCACCGCCCGGCCCCGGGGCGCTGATACCCTGTCTCCCCTATGGCCAAGAAGACCCCTCGCCGCGTCCCCGGCGGCTTCCCGGGCGGCATGCGCCCCGGGGCGGGCATGCCCTCGCTGGAGGTGCTGGCGCGGCGGGCGGCCGAGATGCAGTCCCAGATCGAGGCGCAGCGCTCCGCCCTGGCAGAGCGCTCCTTCACCGGGACCGCCGGGGGCGGGGCCGTCACCGCGGTGGTGCGGGGCACGGGGGAGCTGGAGTCGGTGCGCTTCGCCGCCGACGTGCTCGACCCCGCCGACCCCGAGATGGCCGGCGACCTGGTGGTGGCGGCGGTCAACCAGGCCCTGCGCCAGATCCAGGAGGCCGCCGCCGCCTCCATGGGGATGGGGCCCGAAGGCTCGGCCGGCCTGGACCTCGACGGCCTGCGCGGGTTGCTGGGCTGATGTTCGAGCCCCCGATCCAGCGGCTCATCGACGAGCTGGCCCGCCTTCCCGGGATCGGGAGGAAGAGCGCCCAGCGCCTCGCTTTCTATTTGCTCTCGACCGAAGAGGAGGACGCCCGCCGCCTCAGCCGGTCGATCATCGAGATGCGCGAGCAGGTGCGCCTGTGTGGCCGCTGCTTCAACGTCACCGACTCCGACGAGTGCTCCCTCTGCCGGGATCTGCGCCGCGACCAGGCCGTGCTGTGCGTGGTGGAGCGGGCCCAGGACATCGTGGTGGTCGAGCGGAGCCGGGAATTCCGCGGGCGCTACCACGTGCTCGGCGGGGCCATCTCGCCCATCGAGGGGATCGGACCGGAGCGGCTGCGCTTCCGCGAGCTGGTGGAGCGGGTGCGCCACGAGGCGATCACCGAAGTCATCATCGCGACCAATCCTTCGGTGGAAGGCGACACCACCGCTCTCTACCTGGCCAAGGTGCTGAAGCCCGAAGGTGTCAGGGTGACCCGGCTGGCCAGCGGCTTGCCGGTGGGCGGCGACCTCGACTACGCCGACGAGCTCACCCTGGGCCGGGCCCTCACCGGCCGCCGGGAGATGTAGGGGGGATTCCCCTTCTCGCTGCAGGAGGGGGAGGTCAGGGGCGCCGAAGGACCGTCTACGTGACGCCACCCTGGCGTGGCCCCTGTTAGGGGCACCTCTCCCGGTGCGGTTCTGGGGACAAGAGAAG
>JALOLI010000216.1 GCA_025456165.1 Acidimicrobiia bacterium
CCCGCGTAACTCGCGTCGCAGGCCAGGTTCAGGAGGTCGGTGGTGAGGCTGCGCTCCCCCCCGGCGAAGCCGCCGTGCACCTGCACGCACCCCGGCATGTCCCCGGCCAGCCCGCATTGCCCGGGGAAGGCGGTCCCTACGGCTATCCCCACCGAATCGGTGTCCTGCAGGCTTCCGGTGGGGGCTTCGATGGATAGGTAGACGACGGCGTTGTCGATTCCCCCCTCCGGCACGTCGTAGCGGAAGGTGACGCACCTCGAGCGATCCGCGCTCGGGTCGCCGAACTCGGTCCGGTTGGCCGCGCAATCCCAGAGCAGGTTCTCCGGGTCGTCGTCGACCCCCTGCACCGGGGCGTCGCTGACGCCACCCTGCGCCGCCGCCTCGACCAAGCCCGCTGCCGCGGAGTTCTCCGATGTGTCGTAGCCGTCGGTCACCTGCCAGACCGCCTCCTGCTGGTCGCGCCCGAAGACCCCCTCCCGGTTGATCAGCGTCACCAGGGCAGCGAGGTCGCCGGTGGCCAGGCCCCCGGTGGAGAACACGTCCTCGGTCGAGGGGATCTCGTCGTGGTACTGGCCACAGAAGGCCTGTATCTGGGTGGTGTAGCCGGCACCCCGTTCGGTGGCGGGCACCGTGATGGCCTCACCCCCGGCGGCGACCATGGTCTGGGTGGCTTCGTCCTCCGGGACGAAGAGGAGGCCCACCGGCACCGCGACCGTCACCTCTTCGCCCGACTCGTTGCCGAAGACGAGGCTCAGCGCCGGGCCGAAGAAGGCCCCGTTGCCCCGGATCTCGACGGTCATCCCGGGGACCTGCCCGGCGGCCACGGCCCGCAGGTCGACTGCCTCGGCCGCTCGGGCGGGTGCACCCAGGCCGGGGAGCAGGGCCGCCCCGAAGGCCAGCAACAAGAGCCCGGCCACCGCCCCCGAAGCCCCCCGGTGCGCCGTGAGCACCGTCTGCCAGCGGCCGGTGAGCAGTCCCACCACCTGCCCGATCCCGAGGAAGGAGAGAGCCAGGCCGAAGTCGGCCAGGCCGACCCGGCCGACGACCCCGGCCGCCTGCACCACCACCACCCCCACACCCCAGGCGGCGACCCCGAGGGCGGTGCGCCGGGCGAAAGTGCCCCTGCCCAGGAAGCGCACCCGCAGATGCAGCCCCTCATAGACGCCGAGCAGCAGGCCCACCAGCAGGCCCAGCCCCATCAGGGCTTCCGAGGTGCCCACCCCGAGCAGGCGGGCCATCAGCAGGGTGGTGACCAGGGTCACCCCCAGACGGAGCAGGTCCAGGCCCGTCCGCACGCGCTGCTCCTTGCGCACCGAGAGGATCGAGAGGAAGAGGACCCCGGCAGAGACGGCCAGGGCCGCCAGGCTCAGGATGCGCCACACCACGCTCACGGTCTTCTCCGTCCTGCCGCCACCAGGCTAGGAGCCGCCGACTGGAGGTGCGTGGCCCGTCCCCGGCGTCAGGCTCTCTCCGGCCGGGGCTCCGTCCCCTTCCGGCGCATCCTCCTCCGCCGGTGCCGGCGCAGCTGCTGCGACTCCGTCCGGCCGGCCGAAGGTGCGGGCCAGAGAGCCGGCGCCGAGGGCCGCCGCCACCACCACCAGCACCTGCCCCGCCACCGGCACCACGCCCACCAGAAGCAGCAGGGCACTCCCCAGGGCGGCGGCCCCGTAGGGCCGGGCCGCCCGGGAGCGCAGCACCCAGGTGCCCAGGCGCAGGCCCGCCACGGCGAATCCGGCCAGGCCGGCCACCGGCAGCAGCAGCCCCAGCACCACCAGCGAGGCGGGAAGGCCCACCACGGTGAAATAGGCGAGCGCGGCGGCGGCCGGCACCGCCACGAAGAGCACCAGGGCCCAGGTGAGGGCCCCCCAGGCATCGCCGGTGAGGCCGGCCACGGCCCGGCGCATCCGGCCCGCGCCGAGCCCCACCCCTAGCAGGGCCACGCCGACGACGAGGATGGCCAGGCCGATGCTCAGCAAGGGGGACACCGCCAGCCAGCCCCAGCCGAAGCGGGCCACGCCCCGGTGCACCGCCCCGTCGACCGTCGCCCCCGGCGCCTGGTCGAGCCGCGCCCACGTGAGCCAGACGTCGCCTTCCACCACCGTCCCCCGCCCGAGTTCGGCAGCCCCCCTGACCACCACCAGGTGGCCTACTCGGGCGCCGATGAGACGCGCCGTGCCCCCCAGGACCACCACCGCGGCGGCTCGGCCGCGCACCTCGGCGTCGCCGTTGATCACCAGCACCACGTCTGCCGACTCCCCATCGCCCACCACGACATCACCCTGCACCCGGACGAGCAGGCCCGAGACCCCGCCGCCCTGGGCCGCAGCAACGACCGGTACCGCGGCGAAGCCGGCCGCCAGCAGAGCCACGGCGAGAGCGCGGCGCCCGGTTGCCCTGAAGAACATGCCGCCAGGCTACCGGTCCCTTCCCCAGCGGGAGGGGCCGGCGACGCGCCAGACTGAGGAAATGACCGGCCACACCGCCCGCTACCAGAGCGCCCGCCGCGACCCCGCCGTGGTCGTGCTCGAAGGATTCCACGCCCTCAAGCACGCCCTGCGCTTCGGGGCCGAGGTACTGGAGGCGGTCACGCCCGACCCGGCGGAGATCGCCGCCCTGGCCGGGAGCCTCGCCCCCGACCTGCTCCCCGCCTTGCGCGCCCTGCTGACCGAGGCGTCGCCCGATGCGTTCGCCGCCCTGGCTCCCTCGGCACCGCCCACTCCCGTGCTCGCCCTGGCCCGCCGGCCGGAAGTGGACCCGGCCGCAGTCCTGGCTGCCCCGGGCCCTGCTCCCGTGATCCTCCTCGACCGGCCCAACCACCTGGGCAACCTGGGGGCGGTGGTGCGGGTGGCCGCCGCCGCCGGAGCCGCCGGGGTCCTCGTCACCGGGGAGCGCGACCCCTGGCACCCGGCCGCGGTGCGGGGTAGCGCCGGCCTGCACTTCGCCCTCCCGGTCGCCCGCCTCACCGGCCCTCTCCCCGCCGGGCGGGCGCTCGTGGCGATCGACCCCAGCGGGGACTCGCTGTGGAGGACGGACCTACCCGCCCGCGCCGTCCTGGCTTTCGGCGGGGAGCGTCGCGGGTTGGGAGCCGAACTGCTCGAAGCCGCCGCCCGGCGGATCGCCATCCCCATGGAGCCGGGAGTGTCGAGCCTCAACCTGGCGACCGCCGCGGCAGTGGTGCTGTTCGAGGCGGCACGGCGCCGGCAGGGCTAAGGGGGTACGCGAATAGGTCCGCCTCAGGGCCGGATGCCGGCCAACCATCGGCCAGCATCCGGCGAGGGGCGGCGGCCTATTGGCGCACCCCCTGAGAACGCGCATCAGTAGGCCCGGGGCATCATCGCAGTCCCCCAGATCACACACCCCAGAGCGATGCTGCTGGTTCCCCTATTGATGCGTGTCCTAACGCCGACTGGACCGCCGGAACAGGGAGCGCAGCACCAGCAGCGCCACGATGGCCACGACCTCGCCCAGCACCGCAATCCGCGTGGAGTCGACCGCCGGCAGCCAGGTGACCTCGTCACCCTTGATCCGGTAGACCCCCACCGGCCGGGCCGAGGTCCCAAAC
>JALOLI010000217.1 GCA_025456165.1 Acidimicrobiia bacterium
GCCTCAGGGAGCGCAGTTCGAGGTGGTCTCCCCGCCGCTGCAAGTGTCGGTGCCCGGGCCGCCGTCGACGACATCGGACCCCGGGCCGCCGCTCAGGATGTCGTCGCCCGCTTCACCGTAGAGCTGGTCGTTGCCCCCCTCGCCGGTGAGGGAGTCGTTGCCGGCGCCGCCGTAGATCACATCAGCGCCCACCCCGCCGAGCACGGTGTCGTCACCGCCTCCGGCACAGATGGTGTCGTTGCCGCCCAGGCCGTTGATCGTGTCGTCGCCCCCGAAGGCCATGATCACATCGGCGGAGGCCGTGCCGTCGATGATCTCACCGTCACCGGACCCCAGGATGGTCACCGTCTTGCCGTTGCAGGTGGGCAGCGCCGGGGGCGCTCCCAGGCGGAGCCGGCCCTTGCCTGAGTCGTTGTCCATCCCGGCGGGGGGCAGGTTCACGGTGTGCGACTTGATGGCGGCGCGCAGTTGCGCCGGGCTGAAGTCGGGGTTGGCTTGGAGCAGCAGGGCGGCCATCCCCGCGGCGTGCGGGGCGGCGGCCGACGTGCCGCCAAACCCGCCGGGGTAGCTGAAGCCGGCCACCCGGTCGTAGCCGGCCACGTCGGGCTTGGTGCGGCCATCGCGCGTGGGTCCGCGTGACGAGAAGTCCTCAACCGCGAACACCCCGCCGGTCCAGGCGGGGTTCCACGCCGCCGCCCCCACGGCAAGCACCTTGGCGACCGTGGAGGCGTCGTTCAGGCTGCCCGCGGGCACGACCGCGTCGACGGGGGTGAGCCCCGGCTGGCTGGTGGGCAGGAAGAAGAACTCGATGTAGGGGAACGCCGCCGACGGGCCCGCTCCGCGCCGCAGGACGATCTCGACCGTCCTCTGCGTCGCGCCGTTGTTGTAGAAGGTCTCCTCCTTGGGAGAGCCACCACACCCGACGGTGCCCATCCCCTGGCAGGTGGTGGACTTGGCCAGCTCGGCAGCCGTCGCCTGATCGTAGAAGTACAGGTCGAAGTCGTTGGCGGCGCCGGGCCAGGTGTCGTCCCAGCGCATCTTCACCTGGATGTACCAGTTGCCCGGCACGGTGACGGTGAAGCCCTCGTCTCCCGGGGCGAACTCGTGTACTCCGTCGGCGTCGCCGTCGGTAAAGGTGCCGCCCCAGTGGTTGAGGCCGTAGTTGCCCGCCGAGTTGATCCAGGTGACCCCGGCCTTCTCCGCCTTGGTGGAGTAGGTTCTCAGGGTGCCGGTGCCGTCGCCCGGGTAGGCGGCGATGAATCCCAGCGAGGCGTTGAAGACGTCGATGCCGCTCTGGCCCATCCAGGTGATGGCCTTGGCCAGGTCGGTGCTGTTGTCGATGCAGATGAGCCAGAGATCGGCCGCGGGGGCGATGTCGTAGACGATCTCGGCCACCCCGGTCCCGTGCTTGGTGCCCCCATGCTGCTCGTCGACCTGCATCCCGTCCTCGCAATAGTCCTTGGTCCTCAGGTTGGCCGGCAGGTCGCCGTTGGCCTGGGCCGCCGGATAGCCGTAGAAGCCGCTGTCCACCACGGCGACGTCCACTCCCTCACCGTGGAACCCGGCGGCGTGCCAGTCATCCACATCCATGACGGGGACGGCTTCGTTGGCTACCGCCTCCGGGTACACCGGTGCCGGCGACTGGACCCACCGCACGCCGCGGCCCCCGGCGAGGCGGGCCAGACTGCCCAGCGGCATCTCGGCCCCCACGAAGCCGGGCAGGGCCACGACCACGATGCCGCCGGCGGAGCGGACCGCCGCCGCCGCGGCGCCATCGTCGCCGTCGGTGAGCACCTCGACTTCCACGATACCCCCGCGCACGAAGAGGCTGGTGCGCGCGGCAAGATCGGCAGCCGCCGGGCGACCCCCGGCGGCGAAGGCATCTTCCAGGGCCGCCAGGTCGGGGGCCAGGCGGGAGGCCTCGCCCGGGATCGCCGGCTGCGGGGCGTAGTCCTGCCCGCCGCCACCGGCCCCGAAGGCCGCCACCGGCGCCATCGCCACGACCACCAGAACGAGAACGAGGGCCGGGAGTCCCCGGCCAGTCATCCGCCTCATACGGGCCTCCCCGGGTGTGCTGGCCCGATACTCGCAGAACGCCGACCCCAACAACGGGTGATCCCGGCAAGAGGGCCGGGTGCGGGGCGGTACCGTGAGGGCCGCGACCCCCCCGGAGGACTATGCCGCCCCGGCTGCGACGCTGGCTGCCCCTGCCGCTGCTGCTCGCCGTCCTCACCCCCGCCGCCGCGGCCGACGAGCCGCCCCGCACCTTCACCATCGCCGCCTCGGGCGACATCCTCATCCACGGAGCGGTGGCCCGGGCGGCGGCCGCCTATGCCGGAGACGGCGGCTACGACTTCACCCCGATGCTGGCCCCCACCGAGCCCTGGATCGGCGAGGCCGATCTGGCCATCTGCCACCTGGAAGGAGCGCTCTCCCCCACCAATACCGGCCTGTCTTACTACCCGCTCTTCGTCGCCCCTCACGAGGTGGCCGACGCCATCGCCGCCGCCGGCTACGACACCTGCTCCCTGGCCGGCAACCACGCCCTCGACGGCGGCGAGCGCGGGCTGGAAAACACCATCGAACTCCTGGAAGCGCGCGGCATCGCCCACGAGGGCACCGCCCGCAGCGAGGAGGAGCGCCTCCCCGGCCTGCACCGGGTCAACGGGGTCACCGTGGCCCACCTCGACTACACCTACGGCCTCAACGGCCTGCCGCGCCCCCACTGGTATTCCGTCAACACCATCGACCGGGCCGCCATCCTCGATGACGCCCGCTGGGCCCGGGAGCAGGGGGCCGACTTCGTGATCCTCACCATCCACTGGGGAGTGGAGTACCGGCACCCGCCGACGGCCGAGCAGGAGGCCCTGGCCCAGGACCTGCTCGCCTCCCCCGACATCGACCTGATCCTGGGAAGCCACGCCCACGTGGTGCAGCCGATCGGCCGGGTGGGGGACGAGGTGGTGGTCTACGGCATGGGGAACCACCTCTCCAACCAGAACTCGATGTGGGGTCCCAAGTACGACTCCACCGAGGACGGCTTGACCGTCCACATCACGGTGACCGAGCAGACCGCCGGGACCTACGCCGTCACCCGGGTCGAGTACACCCCCACCTGGGTGGAGATGGGCACCTACCGGGTGCTGCCCGTGGCCTGGGCGCAAGCGGCCGGTGAGGGCAGCCCCGCCCTGCTCGCCGCCTCGTGGGAGCGGACCGTGGCCACGGTCACCATGCTGGGGGCGGAGGGGCTGGAAGCCACCACAGCGATCTGGGGCCCCCTCTCCTGCCGGGGCCGGCCCGCCACCATCGTGGGGACGGCCGGACCCGACGTGCTGGTGGGCACCCCGGGGAACGATGTGCTCGTCGGCCGGGGCGGCGACGACCTGATCCTGGGCCTCGGCGGCGACGACCTGATCTGCGGCGGGGAGGGCGATGACTCGCTGTGGGGCGGCGCGGGGAACGATGCCCTCTGGGGCGGCGACGGCCGCGACCGTCTATACGGAGAGGACGGCGCCGATCGCCTCCACGGCGAGGCCGGCGCCGACGCTCTAT
>JALOLI010000218.1 GCA_025456165.1 Acidimicrobiia bacterium
ACGTGGAGACCCGTTCGGGGGGCGGGACCTTTCTGGCCCCGGTGGTGAATACCCGCAAGGTCGTCTTCTATGCGATCGATGCCGGCCCCGCGTTCTTGATCGTGGACCTCTTCTGCACCCAACCGGCCGTCCCGCAGAATGTGCTCCTGGGAGAAGTCACGGCGACGGCGTCGAGCTTTGCCATGCAGGTGGTCACCCTCTCGGATCTGTCGGCACGGAGGATCACCGGCGCCTGCGGGGCCACGCTGAGCGTTTGGCTGCCGCGCCCCTACAGCAACGGGTACCGGTTCCTGGGGGCGAAGGTCACCTACAGCTACTTTTGCAATGCTGCCTTCATGGCTCAACTGGTCACCCGCATCAAGGAGAACCTCGCCGCGCAGGTGGATCGCCTGGTGGAGCGGGGGGTGGTGGGGTCGCGTTCCGACGCGGTGCGGCAGGGGTTGGAGCTGCTGGTGGACCGGCATCGGCGGGACTGCATCGCCGCTGCCATCCTGAGCGGGTATGAGTCCCATCCCCAGACCGAGGAGGAAGTCGCCTGGGCCGATGCGGCCACCCGCCGCATGATCGCCGAGGAACCCTGGTGATCCCGCGCCAGGGCGAGATCTGGTGGGCTGAAGCCGCCGACAAGCGGCGCCCGGTGCTGGTGGTGACCCGGTCGGAGGCGGTCCCGGTGCTGACCTGGATCGTCGTCGCTCCGGTGACGCGGACGGTGCGGGACATACCGACCGAGGTACCGGTAGGCGCCGATCAGGGTCTGCCGGTGGCTTCGGCGGCCTCCTTCGACAACCTGCAGCCCATCCGGCGAGCCTTCCTGACACAGCGGGTGGGTTCGCTGTCTCACCCGCGGGCTGAGATCTGCCGGGCGCTGAGCGCCCTCGCCGACTGCTGAGGCGAGCCCCCTGGCGCCGGCGGCTGCCCCGGGAGTAGGCTCGGCCACGCGCAAAGGGGGAGGTGCCTATGGCCGTCGGTGCGTCGGCCGCCACGGGCAACGCGACAGCCCATCCCGCCCGGCAGTGGCCGGCGGCGGCTCTCGTTGCCCTGACCTTGATTCTCACCCTCGAGTCGTTCCGTCTGCTCTTCCCTCACCTGTACGGGTTGAAGGAGCGGAGCAGCCTCATGACGGTGCTCATCGTGTTCCTGGCGGTGGCGATCTCGCCGCTGCTCGCCCCGCTGCTGGGCCGTCTCGCCGGACCGCGCCGTGCCGGGCCCCTCGGCGCGCTGCTGCTGGGCGCCTGGCGGCTGGTGGCCCAGTTCCTCCACCCGGTGCCGCTCTGGGTGGCCATTGCCGGCGCGGCCCTCGGGCTCATCGCCCTGACACTCGTCCTTTCCGGGCCGCTGCCTTCCGGGGCGCGGGGCAAGGGGCTGGGCCTGCTCGCCGGGCTGGCGCTCGACTCGGCGCTCCTGGGGGGCTTCCTCACCTGGGAGCCGGCCTGGCAGGACGGCGTGGCGGCTGCGGTCGTCGGGGCCGTGCTGGCGGTGGCGCTGCTCGCCTCCGCCGCCCTGGTCTACCGGGACGGCCGGGCCGGCGGTGGATCCGGCGCGTCGCCGACCTTCTCCGGCGGGGTCGCCCTGGGGGCGCTCGTCGCCCTGGAGTTCATGTTCCTGGCCAACAGCGCCTACCTCGCCGCGGCGGCAGGGATTGGGCTCGGCTGGGCCGTGGTCATCGTCGTGGCCGCCGCCGCCGGGGCCCTGGCCGTGGCGGGACTGGTGCCGGACTTGGGCAGGACGGCCGCCGGTGCGGGCGCAGTGCTGCTGACCGTTGCCGGCCTGGTGCTGCCCGGGGCGACGGGAATCCTGGCTCTAGTCCTGATGGTGGCCGCCCAACTGGGCGCCGGGTTGGTGGTGGTGCGGGCCCTTGCCCCGGGGAAGCGGGGGCCTGCCCGCGCCGGCGTGGGCCTGGCTCTGGGGTGGTTCGTCGGCCTGGTCTGCATCCTCCTGTTCCAACTCCACTACGACCGGCCGCTTCCGGTGGACAACCGCTACGTCACCGCGCTGCTCGGCCTGGTCACTCTGCTGGTGCTGGTCGGGCGGCGGCCGAGCCCCGGACGGGTGTCCTGCCGGCGCCTGGTGCCGGTCGCGGCGACGGTGCTCGTCATCGGCGTCCTGGTGGGCGGCGTGGTGAGCAGCCTGGCACCGGATGCGGCTGCGGCGTCTCCCGATGGCACCTTCCGGGTGGTGCAGTGGAACGTCCGCCAGGCAGTGGGCGAGGAGGGCCGGGTCGACCCCGAGGTGGTGTCCGCCGCCATCGAGGCGGTGAGCATCGAAGCCGGGGGCCGGACCGTGGTCGTCCTGAACGAGGTGGCCCGCGGCTGGCCGTTGTCGGGCCAGTTGGACCTGGCGGCCTGGATGTCGTACCGCCTCGGCATGCACCTGGTGTGGGGCCCCGCTTCGGGCTCCCAGTTCGGGAACCTGGTGCTGACCCGCTTCCCGGTAGCCGATCATGAGGTGGTCGGCCTCACCAAGGCCGGCGACTACCAGGGCCGCTCCGTGGTAGAGGCGGTGCTCGACCTCGGCGGGGGCCGGACGGTCTACGTGCTCGGCACCCATCTGCAGCATCGCAACGGCGAGGAGGAGCACGCCGTCCGTCTCCAGGAGATAGACGAGATTCTGGCGCACTGGGCGGGAGCCCCGGCGACGATGCTGGTGGGCGATCTCAACCCCAAGCAGGGAGACCCCGAGGACGGCTACCCGCCGCGGGTGCCGGGGGAGTTCGAGGAGATCGCCCGGCTGCTGGCGGCCGGGTTCACCACGGCGGCGAACTTGGAGGCCTGCGATCCGCCGACTTCGAACGACAACTGCAGCGACTACATCCTGAGCGGGCCCGGCCTGACGCAGACCGCGTTCGTCGTGGGCCAGAACTTCGGGGACCACCGGATGCTCGTGGCCGACGTGGTCGGGCAGTGAGCGGGTAGCGCAAGCGCCGGGCGCAGGGGGTCCGCCCGGCGCCTGTCGGCGCCGCCTGGGTGACTACCCCCCGAACTCGAACTCGAAGTAGGTCGAGTTCTCGTACATGGGGATGAGGCCCGTCTCCTGGTGGATGAGTTCGCCTCCCACGCGCACCTCGAGGGTGTACGGGCCGGGGTTGGTGCCGTTCGACCCGTAGTGCTGCACGTAGGCGAAGAACCTGCCCGAAGGGGCACCGCCGGCGGGCCAGAAGACGTTCTCCACATGGGGCCCCGTGTCACCCGTGGCCGGGATCGTGTCCAGGTCCAGGCGGCCGCCGCTCTCCGACTCAGGCTGATGGTGGCTGATCTCGTAGCCCGATGGGTCCACGACGCGCAGGTCCATGTCCGAGTCGGTGTCCCAGATGAGGGTCACCTGGATGTCGCCGGTGCCGGCCACCACATCCGGCGGCATCGTCACCACCGGCACGTCGGACGTGGTCGTGGTGACCAGAGTGGTGGTGGTTGCCTGCGTGGTGGCGGCCGCGGTGGTCGTGGTGGCCTCAGTGGTGGTCATGGTGCTGGCGCTGGCGCTGAGTGTGGTGGTGGTCGCGGTCCCGTCGTCCCCTCCGCCGCAAGCCGCGGCGAGGAGGGCGACGGCTGCCCACAAGAGGAGTCGCTTCACATGATGCCTCCAGGGACAGCATACGCCGGCGCCCTTGGAGTCTGCCGGGAGCCGCGGC
>JALOLI010000219.1 GCA_025456165.1 Acidimicrobiia bacterium
CCCAGATGGGACACATCGAACACCTGGGTGCGGGTCTTGTCCTTGGCCAGCGACTCCCGCAGTTTCTGCAGCACCGCTTCGCGGTTGCGGGTCACTTCCATGTCGATGAAGTCGATGACGATGATCCCGCCGATGTCGCGCAAGCGCAGTTGGTGGGCGATCTCCTCGGCGGCTTCCAGGTTGTTCTGCAGCACCGTCTCCTCGAGCGAGGAGTGGCCCACGAACCGGCCCGTGTTCACGTCGACCACGGTGAGGGCCTCGGTGCGGTCGATCACGATGTGGCCCCCACTGGGCAGCCAGACCTTGCGGTCCAGGGCCTTGCGCAGCTGATCCTGGACGTGGAACCGCTCGAACACGGGGATCTCGTCGCGATAGAGGTGGACCCGGGACACCAAGTCGGGGTCGGTGGCCTCGAGGTACTGCACGACCCCGTCGTGGATGCCGGTGTCGTCGATCAGGAGCCGCCGGAACTCGCCGGTGAAGTGCTCCCTAATGACCCGGATGACCAGGTCGGGCTCCTCGTAGAGGAGGCGGGGGGCGCCACCCTGGGGGATCTTGACCGAGAGGTCCTGCCAGACCTGGCGCAGGCGGTCGACGTCGGCTCGCAACTCCTCCTCGCTGGCTTCCTCGGCGGCGGTGCGCACGATGACTCCGAATCCCTCCGGGCTCAGGTCGGCGACCAGGCGGCGCAGGCGGTCCCGCTCCGGGTCGGGGAGGCGGCGGCTGATGCCCCGGACCTCGGAGTCGGGGGCGAGGACCAGGTAGCGCCCGGGCAGGCTCACCTGGTTGGTCAGCCGGGCCCCCTTGCTGCCCATGGCGTCCTTGGTGACCTGCACCAGGACCTCGTCGCCCACCTTGAGCGCCTTCTCGATGCGCGGGTGGCGCCCGCCGTTCCCCTTGGGATCGGCCTGCACATCCCCGGCATAGAGAACCCCGTTCTTGGCCTCGCCGAAGTCCACGAAGGCCGCCTCCATGCCGGGCAGCACGTTGCGCACCTTCCCCAGGTACACGTTCCCGGCCAGCGAGCGGCGGTCGGATCGGGCCACATAGTGCTCGACCAGCAAGGCCCCCTCCAGGACCACTATCTGGGTCTGATGGGGCGTTCGCCGGATCAGCATCTGCTTCTTGTCGGTCTCCGGCACCGGGATGACCGGCTCGAGCACCCGGGCGGCGCCGCGGCGCGGCCGCTCGCGGCGGGGCGGGCGCGGCCGCTCGGCGCGGGCGGGCCTGGGCTTCGCCTCGGGCGGAGGGGCTACCTCGCGGACGCGGCGGATCTCGACGGTGCGGCGCCCGACGCGGCGCACCGTCTTCTCTTCGATGGCCTGGTCGCCCACGCCTTTGCGGACGACCTCGGCGCGACTCTTGCGCAGCAAACCCATGGATGGACTCCTCCGGCGCCCGGAGAGGGGGGCGCCGCTACCTGACCTGTGCATTCCCGCACGAGACGGAGGAAGCCCACCGCGTCGCGGCCGCAGCGCGGTCGCGAAACGCCCGGGGCCGGAGAGAGAGGCCGGCGCCGGGAAAGGAAGCCGGGTTCGGGCACCGCTGGGCTCCGTTCGGTCCGGTACGGGTGTAGCCGGCCGGTCGCAATGCAGGACCGGTGGCGGCTGGGGGAGGTTACCACGGGGGGATCCCCAGACCGGCGGATCGTCTCAGAGAGCGAGGGCCTGCTGCTGGGACTCCCCCGGCGTGTAGCAGAAGCGGCAGCGGGCTTCGTAGGCCCCCTCCGCTCCCAGGACCACTAGCTCGTCGGACTGGATGACCCGCTGGGTGAACATCCCCGCCCCGCCGCAGCGATGGCAGACTGCCAGGCTCTTGGTGACGTACTCGGCGCGGGTCATCAGGCTGGGAATGGGCTCGAACGGCCGCCCGAGGTAGTCGAGATCGAGCCCGGCCACGATCACTCGCTTCTCGGCTGCCGCCAGGCGCTCCACCACCTCCACCAGCCCCATGTCGAAGAACTGCCCCTCGTCGATGCCCACCACCACGGTGCGGTCCTGCACCGCCCGCAGGAGCGCCGCGCTGTCGGCCACCGGCTCTGCGGCCACGGAGAGGGCGCTGTGCGACACCACCTGGGCCTGGCCGTAGCGATCGTCGATGGCCGGCTTGAAGGTCTGGGTGGGAACGCGGGCGATCTGGTAGCGGACCATCCGCCGGATGAGCTCCTCGCTCTTGCCGGAGAACATCGGCCCGCAGATGACCTCGACCCAGCCCCGGGAGTCCCTCCTATCCATGGCCCCAGCGTAGCCGCGCGGCCCCCGCCGGGGCCCGGGCAGATCGGGCCCGCGGAGAACCTCAGAGAAGGAACCGCTCCCCCGGCACCGGGGACCGCCGGAGCCACACGGCGTGCACCATCCCCAGGCCCAGCGCCATGGCGAGGTAGAACGACCCGCCGTAGCTCATGAAGGGAAGCGGCAGCCCGGTGACCGGCATGAGGCGCTGGGTCATGCCCACGTTGACGAAGACGTGGAAGGCCACCATGGCTGCCATCCCGACCCCCAGCAGGTATCCGAAGCGGTCCCGGGCGGCGGCGGCGACCATGAGCAGACGCCACACGATCAGGGCGAACAGGGCAAGCACCAGGGCCGAGCCCACGAAGCCCAGTTGCTCGGCCAGCGCCGTGAAGATGAAGTCGGTGCGCTGTGCCGGCACGAAGGCCCCGTTGGTCTGCAAGCCCTCGGAGAGGCCCCGGCCGAAGATACCGCCGCTGGCAATGGCGATCTGACTCTGCACCTGGTTGTAGTTGAGGGTCAGCTCGGCGTCGCCCGAGTTCAGGAAGCCGGTGAGCCGGTCCAGCTGGTAGTCCTTGAGGATGTCCAGTTGGAAGGCGATCACCACGACGACCAGGGAGCCCACGAGGAGCAGTGCCAGCTGACGAACCGAGGTGCCGGCAACGAACAGCATGACGATGGCGATGAAGCCGAAGGTCAGCATCGTTCCCAGGTCCGGCTGCACGAAGATGAGGGCCGAGGGCAGGGCCATGAGGCCGATGGCCTCGCCGATCCGGACCCAGCGCACCCGGCCGGCCTCCCCCAGCGACAGCAGTGCGGCCAGCGCCAGGATCATGGCGGGCTTGGCGAACTCCGAGGGCTGCAGGTCTATGGGGCCCACAGGGATCCACCGCTGCGCCCCGGAGCGCAGCGCGCCGAGCGGGGTCAGCACCGCCACCAGCAACAGCACCGTGGTCAGGTAGGCGTAGGGGGCCAGGGCCTTCCATTGCCGGTCGCTTATGAGCGAGGCCACCGCGAAGACCACCACGCCGATCGCCATGAAGAACGCCTGGCGCACCATGTCGCCGCCGGGGTCCAGGCCGGCCGCCTCGTTGCGCGGCGCGGTCACGGTGTAGATCATCAGCAGGCCGAGGGCGCTCAACCCCGCGGCTCCCAACACCAGCAGGAAGTCCGGTCGGGAGCGGGGCCGACGAGGGAGGTGGCCGGGTGCCGACGCGGAGATCATCAGTCGGTCTCCTCGCCGCTGCGGATGGCGTCGACTTCCTCACCCATCAGGAACTGCAGGATGGCCCGCGCCGTAGGCGCGGCGATC
>JALOLI010000220.1 GCA_025456165.1 Acidimicrobiia bacterium
TCGGGGAAGTCCACCATCGCCAACGTGCTGCAGGTGAAGCTGCTCGAGATGGGCGGCCGCCCGGTCACCCTCCTCGACGGCGACCTGGTCCGCAAGAACCTGTCGTCGGAGCTGGGCTTCTCCAAGGAGCACCGGGACATCAACATCCGGCGCATCGGCTACGTGGCTTCGGAGATCACCAAGAACGGCGGCATCGCCATCTGCGCCCCCATCGCCCCCTACGACTCGGTGCGCAAGGACGTGCGCAAGATGATCGAGCCGCTCGGCGGCTTCATCCTGGTGCACTGTGCCACCCCGCTGGAGGTCTGCGAGGAGCGCGACCGCAAGGGGCTGTATGCCAAGGCCCGCGCCGGGATCTTGAAGGAGTTCACCGGCATCTCGGACCCCTACGAGGAGCCGGCCGACGCCGACCTGGTGATCGACACCACGGACATCAGCCCCGACGAGGCCGCCAACCAGATCATCCTGCACCTCGAGCACGAGGGGTACGTCGCCGGCCGGAGGGACTGAGAGCTCCGACGATGCAGGGCGTCGTCGTCTACGAGTTGCTCTGAGGCGACACCGCGGCGGTGGCGCAGGCCACCGCTGCGGGTTCACCGGCACTCACGGCCCCATGCGCGACGGCGAACTTGAGAACGCCCGCCGGTGGGGAGAGGAACTGGAGGGGGCGCTCACCTGAGTGCCCCCTCCGAATCGTCGCCGCCAACTGGCCACTCACCCTGGCCGTCGAGGCGGCCGTCCCGGCCCGGGCCGTGACCGACAGGGGCAGGGGCGCATCCCGGGGGCCATCAGCCTGGGCCAGACGGCCGTGGCTGGACACCGCCGTTGAAGCCAGAGCTTGGGTCCCAACACCAGCCCGGCCCACGGGCCGCCAACCGGTCTCTTCGAAGGCGATCCGGGCCGGCTCATTGGCGCTGGGGGTGGGGCTGGTGGTTGTGGGCGGTGCGGTGGTGAACTCGGCATAGGAGCCGGAGGTTGGCCAGGTCGGTCTTCCCGCCTTCGGCCCAGTGCACGATGTGGTGGGCTTCGCACCAGCGGGCGGGGATCTGGCATCCCTGGTGGGTGCAGCCTCCGTCTCGTGTTTCGAGGAGTCGGCGCATTCGGTCGGGTATGACCCGAGTGGCCCGGCCCATCTCGATGGGCACCGACTGGGGATCGAGGACGACCCGGCTCACGGTGGCATCACAGGTCAGACGCCGTGCTGTCTGGGCGCCGATGGGGCCGACTTCTGTGTCGACCAGGCCCTTCCCTGACTGCAGGGTGTTCCAGGGGATGGTGACCAGCACCCGGGCGGGGTGTCGCCTCCCCGTCTGGCCGCCTTGGAGGAACCGCCGGCAGATCTCGACGAGGGCGTCGGCCCGGGCCTGGGCAGGAGTACGGGTGTCCGCCGGGTCGAGATTGGCCGGGTCGGCGAGCGCTTCGAGGGCGTGGCGGACCACCAGGCCACTGTCGGGGTCGAGGAGGCCGTGCAGAACAAGCATCCCCGACCAGTCCTCCGCCACATGCAGGGCCCGCAGCTCGTGGAGGCGTTCCGCCTCAGCCTCAGCAGCCTGCGGGTTGGTGGTGTTCTTCCATTCGGCCAGCACCTTCGGCACCTGCTGGGACGAAGCCGCCGCCACCCGGGCCACCAGGCTGGTCTCGTCTTCGGCGAACTGGTCGGGGCAGAGGGCCTGCGCCTGCGCCAACACCTTGACACGGGACTCCGACACCTCACCGGCCGCGAACGCCTTCCTGGTCTCAGGCATCGCCTCCAAAGCCGACGCCACCGCGATCTGGCTGCGGACCACCGGCATGCTCTCTCCAGTCAGGGCCGCCAGCCACTCGCTGGTCGAACAGAAACCCTGTTGGCGGGCTGCCCCGACCCGTTCCGCCTCGGCGATCGCCTCAGCCCGATGCGCATCGGCCCGCGACCTGACCCGGCCGAGACGGCGCAGCAGATCACCCAACGCCGCCGGCGAGAGGCCATCCGGCTCCACCGCCAGGGTCTCACAAGCGCAATCGGCTTCCACGCACACACCAGCGATCTATCACACCGATACGACAGAAACCCGGCCCAGCCGGTGATCCCGGAGTCAAGTGCGGTCACCCCACCCCAGGGGAGGGTGACCACATGTGGAGCTAGCCCCGGCCCTTCCCTCCCCGCCATCAACCCCTGAAGAAGACCCCCGCCGACCGGGGACTCAGCCCTCTTGCCTCGCCGCTCCCTCATCCCTCCCGAACAAGGCGAACCCCACCGTCCCCGCCAGCCCGAAGCCGAAGGCCGTCCACAGGTTCACTTCCGGGCCGATCTGCCACAGGAAGGCCCCGCCGAGCGCGGCCAGCGCCACCACCAGGTCCCGGATCAGGTAGTAGAGGCCGAACATGCCGGCACGGCAGTCGGCCGGGGCCAGATCCATGATCAGCGACTTCCGGGTGGGCTCGCCGAACTCCTTGAGCCCCCGAACCACGAACGCCACCACCAGCCACCCCAGGGATCGGCTGTGGAGCAGCACCAGCGGGAACGCCGTGAAGAAGGCGAAGGTGGCTACCACGAATGGCTTCTTGACGGTCCGGTCGGCGAAGTAGGCCACCGGGACGTAGACCAGGATCGCCGTGGCCATCTCGACGGCGGTCAGCCACCCGAACTGCAGCGCCGACACCGGGGCGGCGATGACCTTCAGGCACCAGACGACCACGAAGGCGTAGGGGATCTGCTCGCAGAACCGCACCAGGATGTCGGTGACCAGCAGGCGGCGCAGCGCCGGGCTCATGCGAGCCCAGAGCCGCCGGGGGCTGCCCTGCGGCGCCCCGATGGTCCCCCGAGCGGCCTCGTCGGTGATCAGCCGCTGCTGCAGCAGCAGGGCCACCGCTGCCAGCCCGAGGGCGGCGACGAAGGCGTAGCGCACCCCGTCCCGCTCCCCCCACACCCCGATGAACACCCCGCCGAGGACCGGGCCCAGGGCCATGGGGAGGCGCCGCACCAGGGAGTGCACACTGACCCCCATGGTCCGCTTCCCGCCCGGCAGCACCGTGTAGATGAGGCTGAGGGTGGCGGGGGCCGAGATGGAGGACCAGGAGATGAACAACGCCGCCCCGGCCAGCACCGCCGGCCAGGCCGGCACCAGGATCACCACGGCGTACCCGGCCATGGCCACCAGGTTCACCACCGCCAGGGCCCGCTTCGCCCCGAAGCGGTCCGACAGGTAGCCGCCGGGGTACGAGTAGAGGGCGGACAGCAGGTTGTCCATGCCCTGGAGCGCGCCGATGAGCAGTGGGCCCCCGCCCAGGGCGATCAGGTAGATGGGCAGGAAGCGCTCCGCCAGGTGCTCGCCCATCCCGACGAGGACCACCATGGCCAGCACCCCGGCGGTGCTGCGCTGCAGGCCCAGGAAGCGAGAGAGGCGCCGGGCGCGACCCGGCCCGGGGCTCCGACTCTCCGTCTCGCCGGAAGGCGCCCCGGACCGGTTCGACATCAGGGCGGGCTAGGCCTTCTTGGCCTTCTTGGCCGCCTTGGCCTGGCGTTTCTCTTTCAGAGTGTGGGCTGCCGCCTTCTTGTCGTGGCGGATCTCGGGCTACAGGATGAAGTCGGTCGACAGGAAAGCCGAGCGGCGCTTCTGCACGATGGCCGTGACCAGTCCCTTGTTGGCCTCGCTGCCCTTCGCCGCCACCAGCGTGCGGATGCTGAAGACCCGGAGGGCGTCGGTGATCGAAAGGGTCCCCTCGGCGGAGTCCTTGCGCCCGGTGAAGGGAAAGGCGTCGGGGCCTCGCTGGCACTGGCTGTTCAGGTTGACCCGGCACACCTGGTTCACTAGGGGGTCGATGAGCCGCGCTATCGCCGCCGGGTCGGTGGCGAACAGGCTGATCTGCTGGCCGAAGGGCGAGTGGATCACATAGTCGAGAGGCTCGGCGATGTCGGTGAAAGGCACCACGGGGATCACCGGGCCGAACTGCTCCTCGTCCCACACCCGCATCCCGGCGGCCACCGGGTACAGCACCGCCGGGTGGAAGTAGGTGTCGCGCACCGTCCCGCCGGCGGCGTTGCGCACCGCCGCCCCCTTGGCCAGGGCGTCGTCCACCAGGTCCCTCAGGTAGGTGGGCTTGCCCGGCTCGGCCATCGGGGTCACCCACACTCCGGGGTCCCAGGGCATGCCGACGGGCAGGGCGTCCACCGCCGCCGCCAGGCGGGCGACGAACTCATCGGCCACCGCGGCGTGCACGAAGAGGATCTTGAGGGCGGTGCAGCGCTGCCCGTTGAACGACAGCGCCCCGAGCAAGCACTCCCCCACCGCATTGCCCAGATCGGCGTCGGGCAGCACGATGGCCGGGTTCTTGGCGTCCAGGCCCAGGACGCTGCGCAGGCGGTGGGGCCGGGGGTGCTGGTGCTTGAGGATGTCGGCCACCCGGCTGGTGCCGATGAAGGCGAGCACATCGATGCCACCCGAGGTCATCAACGGCCCCACCACCGTGGCCCCATCCCCATACACGGTGTTGACCACCCCCGGCGGGAAGCAGTCGCGGAAGGCCTCGAGCAGCGGCTGCCACAGGAGCACCCCCATCTTGGGAGGCTTGAAGACGACGGTGTTGCCCATGATGAGCGCGGGTATCAAGGTCGTGAGGGTCTCGTTGAGGGGGTAGTTGAACGGCCCCATGCACAGGGCCACCCCGAGCGGCGCCCGGCGGATCTGGGCAAAGACCCCCTGTTCGATGCTGAAGCGGGACGAGGCCCGGTCGAGGTCCTTCAGGGCTTCGGCCGTGGCCCGGATGTACTCCACCGTCCGGTCGAACTCCTTCTCGGAGTCGGCCAGCGACTTGCCCACCTCCCACATCAGCAGGCGAACCGCCTCGGCCCGGCGGCTCACCATGGCGGCGGCAAACGCCTCAACGTGGCGGATGCGCCCGGCGACGGAGAGGGTGGGCCAGGCCCCCCGGCCGTGGTCGTAGGCCCGGGTGGCCGCGGCCAGGGCGGCCAGCGCCTCCTTGGCGGTCAGCAGCGGGTACGCCCCCAGGCGCACCCGCCGCAGGGACGAGCCAGAACGCATCCGGAGGGGGGAGAAGACCTCCTGCTGCGGGCCCTTCCAGGAGCGCAACCGCCCGCCGACGAGGTACTCGGTCTGCTCCACCGGCCCGGGAAGCCGGTGCTCGGACGGCACCCGCCCCGGGGTGGGGAACACCGCGGCCAGTCGGCCGGCGGCCTCCGGTGAGTCGTCGCTGCTACTGCGCCGCCGGACCGCCACGGTCCTCACCCGCCTTCCCTTCGTGCTTCCCCGGCCGGCCCACGAGCAGTTCGGCCACCCCGACCACCGGCTTCACCGTGAGCCGCACCAGGTCGGCCAGCCCTTTGCCCACCACCCGGGGGGCCCGCTCCCAGCGGGGCCCGCCGACGAACCCGCGCCGGGCGAAGTAGACCCAGAGCCCCAGGCCCAGCAGGGCCATCAGTCCCAGCGCCCACAGGTACCCCAGTCGCCAGTCGAGTTCGGGCATGTGGGCGAAGTTCATGCCGTAGATGCCGGCCACCAGGGACAGCGGCAGCATGACGGCGGTGAACACGGTCAGCACCTTCATGACCTCGTTGGTGCGCTCCGCCACCGTGCTGCGGTAGGTCTCCAGGACCGCCCCCAGCACCGCCTGAGCGGTGTCGAGCGACTCGGCGATGCGGAAGTAGTGGTCGCGCACGCTCTGGCAGCGCAGCCGGGCCCGCTCCCCCACCCCGCCCAACTCCTCGGAGCCGAGGCGAGCGAAGGTGTCGCGCAACGGCCCCACGATCTTGCGCAGCACGAGGGCGTCGCGCCGCAGGGCCTGGACATCGCCCACCACCATGCGGTCTCCCGCCACCGCCCGGGCCTCCGTGTCGAGAACGCGCTCCTCGAGGCCCTCCACCAGGGGCTGGAAGCGGCGCGCCCCGACCTCAGCGAGGCGGGCGAACAACTGATCGGGGCCGGACTCGCCCAGCCACCCCGGCTCCTCCACCCGCTCCCGCACCCAGCGGAACTCGGGAAGATCCTCCCGGTGGAAGGTGACCAGCAGGCCCGAACTGATGAAGGCGTTGTACTCCGAGGTGTGCAGCCGCGAAGGGTCGGGGGCCACGCCGTGGGCCACCACGAAGGCGTGATCCTCGTAGTCGTCCACCTTGGGGAATTCGGCGAGGTCGGTGACGTCCTCCATGGCGATCGGGTCGAAG
>JALOLI010000221.1 GCA_025456165.1 Acidimicrobiia bacterium
GGCGGGCTGTTGAGGTTGGAGAAGACCATGGTGGCGGCCACCAGCCAGGTGAAGACCTCGACGAAGCCGATCACCGCCGGCAGCAGGCGGTAGCGGCGGCTGAGCATGATGATGCGCACTGTGCCCAGGGACACGTCCACCAGGCGCAGGGCGATGATGAGGGGAAGGCTCCAGGCGAGTTCCATGGCGGCGTCGAGTGTATTGGGCTGCGCCGGCCGGCAGGCGGGCCTTTGAGCAGGCTCTCAGGCGGTGCCGGGTGCCCGGTTCAGCCCCAGAGGCGCACGAACAGGGGGGCCAGCACCACCGCCGGGAGCAAGTTGGCCACTCGCACCTCCTTCAGGCCCAGCAGGCGCAGGGAGATCCCCAGCAGCAGCACCCCGCCGGCCGAAGCCAGGGCGTCGAGCATGGGGTCGGAGAGCACTCCCTCCAGGTATCGTCCCCCGAGGGCGATGGCGCCCTGGTAGAGGCCGACGCTGAGGGCGGAGACGCCCACTCCCCATCCATAGACCGAGGCGAAGGCGAGGGAGGCGAAGCCGTCGAGGGCCGCTTTCACCAGGAGCATCTCGGGATCGCCGAGGCCGTCCTGGATGGAGCCGATGACCGCCAGGGGCCCCACGCAGAACACCAGCGAGGCCACGACGAAACCCTCGCTGAAGCGCCCTGCCTGCTCGGGCGGGGCCGTGGTTTCGGGGGCGTCCACGTCGAGGGCCACCGCCGTCCGGCGCCCGGCCCAGCGCTGCAGGGCATCGCCCAGGTGGTTGAGCCCCGCCTCGATGCGGGCCAGTTCGCCCAGCACCGCCCCGGCGAGCACCGCCGCCAGTACCAGCGGGAACTCGTCGGTCTTGATCACCTCGCGCACCGCCAGGGCCGCGGTGAGGAGGCCCAGGGTGGCGGTGACCGTCTCCCGGAGGCGGTCCGGGAAGCGGCGGCCGGCCAGCGCTCCCACCGTGGTCCCGGCGATCACGGTGGCCACGTTGGTGATGGTGCCGACGAACATGGCCGGATGGTAGGGGTGGCGTTTCCCCCCGGGGAGCCGCCCGGCGGAGTGCTACCCTCGCCGCGCCCCCGAGATAGGGCCCCGGGTGGGCGGGCCCGCCGGGAGCGAAGAGGGCAACGGGCTCCGCGCCGGCGCGGGAGGAAGAGTGGCACGGAAGACGGTCTTCTCGGGCATCCAGCCCACGGGGAACATCCACATCGGCAACTACCTGGGGGCGCTGCGCAATTGGGTGGCCCTGCAGGAGGACTACGACTGCATCTACTGCGTCGTGGATCTCCACGCCATCACCGTGCCCCAGGATCCGGTGGCCTTCCCTGCCGAGCGCCTCGACGCCGCCAAGGTGCTGCTGGCCATGGGGGTGGACCCGGGCCGCTCCCTGCTCTACTTCCAGAGCCGGGTGCCCCAGCACGCCGAGCTGAGCTGGATCCTGAGCACCATCGCCTCCACCGGCCAGCTGAGCCGCATGACCCAGTTCAAGGACAAGGCCGACAAGGCCGGCTCCAACCTGGGGCTCTACTCCTACCCGGTGCTGATGGCGGCCGACATCCTGCTCTTCCGGGCCGACGCCGTGCCGGTGGGGGAGGACCAGAAGCAGCACCTGGAGCTGACCCGCGACCTGGCGGAGCGCTTCAACGCTCGCTTCGGCGAGGAGTTCCCCCTGCCCGAGCCGATCATCCCCAAGACCGGGGCGCGGATCATGTCGCTCCAGGACCCCGCCGCGAAGATGTCCAAGTCCGACCCCGACCCGGCGAGCCGCATCTTGATCCTGGACGATCCGGCCACGATCCGCCGGCGGGTGAAGCGGGCGGTCACCGACTCGGAGGCCGAGGTCCGCTTCGACTGGGAGAAGAAGGCGGGCATCGCCAACCTGATGGAGATCTACTCGCTGTTCACCGGGGCCTCCATGGACCAGATCGAGGCCGAGTTCGGCACGGGCGGCTACGGGCGCTTCAAGGAGGCGGTGGCGGAGGCGGTCGTCGCCGGCCTCACTCCCTTCCGCGAGGCCTACGCCGCGCTGGACGACGCCGAGGTGAATCGCATCCTGGAGGACGGGGCGGCCGCCGCCCGCGAGCGGGCCGAGGCCTTCCAGCAGAGGGTGCGTCGCCGGGTCGGCCTGGCCGTCTGAGCCCCCGGCTGCCGCTGGTACGCTGCGCCCCCAGGAGCGGCGGCAGGAGGCGCGGGTGGACATCGACATCGGCATCGGGAAGTCGGGTCGGCGCGCCTGGGGCTTCGACGACATCGCCATCGTCCCCAGCCGGCGCACCCGCGACACCGACGACATCGACATCTCCTGGGAGATCGACGCCTTCACCTTCGCCCTGCCGCTGATGGCCGCCGCCATGGACTCGGCGGTGAGCCCGGCGAGCGCCGTCGCCATCGGGCGCCTGGGCGGCCTGGCGGTGCTGAACCTCGAGGGCCTGTGGACCCGCTACGAGGACCCGGCTCCCTACTTCGAGGAGATCGCCGCCCTGCCGGCCGCCACCGCCACCCGGCGGATGCAGGAGATCTACGCCGCTCCCCTGCAGCCGGACCTGATCGGGCGGCGCATCCAGGAGATGAAGGACGGCGGCATCGTCACCGCGGCGAGCCTCACCCCGCAGCGGGTGAGCACCTGCGCCCGCCTGACGGTGGAGGCCGGCCTCGACTTGCTCGTCATCCAGGGCACCGTGGTCTCGGCCCAGCACGTGTCCACGAAGACCGAGCCGCTGAACCTGAAGGAGTTCATCGCCGGGTTCGACCTGCCGGTGATCGTGGGGGGTTGCGCCTCGTACAGCACCGCCCTGCACTTGATGCGCACCGGGGCGGTGGGCATCCTGGTAGGGGTGGGCCCGGGGGCCGCCTGCACCACGCGCGCCGTGCTCGGGGTGGGGGTCCCGCAGGCGACGGCCATCGCCGACGCCGCCGGGGCCCGGATCCGCTACCTCGACGAAGCCGGCCGGTACGTGCACGTCATCGCCGACGGAGGGATGCGCACCGGCGGGGATGTCGCCAAGGCCATCGCTTGCGGTGCCGACGCCGTGATGCTCGGCTCGCCCCTGGCCGCGGCCGCCGAGGCGCCGGGGCGGGGGGCCCATTGGGGCATGGCCACCTTCAACCCGGTGCTGCCCCGCGGGACCCGGGTCCAGGTAGGCAGCCTGGGCACCCTGCAGGAGATCCTGCTCGGCCCGGCCCACGAGAACGACGGCCGGCGCAACCTGTTCGGGGCGCTGCGGGTGGCTATGGCCACCACCGGCTACGCCGACGTCAAGGAGTTCCAGAAGGCCGAAGTCATGGTGGCCCCGGCCCTCCAGACCGAGGGGAAGGCCCTGCAGCGCCACCAGGGGATCGGCATGGGGTGACCGGCCCCGGCCCGCAGGGTGACTTCGATCGGGTGCTGGTCGTCGACTTCGGGGCGCAGTACGCGCGCCTCATCGCCCGCCGGGTCCGCGAGGCCCACGTGTTCTCGGAGATCGTGCCGCGCCAGGTGACGGCGGCGGAGGTGGCCGCCCGGCGCCCGGTGGGCTTGATCCTCTCCGGTGGCCCGGCGTCGGTGTACGCCCGGCGTCGGTGTACGCCGAGGACGCCTACACCCTGGACCCGGGCATCCTCGATCTGGGGATCCCGGTGCTGGGCATCTGCTACGGGCACCAGTTGCTGGCCCAGATGCTGGGCGGCGAGGTCGCCCGCACCGGCGCCGCCGAGTTCGGCAAGGCCGACCTGGAAGCAGTCGCGCCGGGGGTTCTGCTGGAAGGCCTTCCGGAGCGCCAGGCGGTGTGGATGAGCCATCGCGACGCCGTGGTCCGGGCGCCGGCCGGGTTCACCGTCACCGCCACGGCCGCCGGTTCGCCGGTGGCCGCCATGGAGGACCGGGCCGCCGGGCGCTACGGCGTGCAGTTCCACCCGGAGGTGGTGCACACCCCGCGGGGCGAGGAGATCCTCAAGGCGTTCCTCTTCGAGGCTTGCCGGGCCCGGCCCACCTGGACCCGGACCTCGATCATCGAGCAGGCGATAGCGGCGGTGCGCCGCCAGGTCGGCCGGGAGCGGGTGCTTTGCGGCCTGTCGGGCGGCGTGGACTCGGCCGTGGCCGCCGCCCTGGTCCACCGGGCGATCGGCGACCAGCTGACCTGCGTGTTCATCGACCACGGGCTGTTGCGGGCCGGCGAGGGGAAGCAGGTCGAGGAGACCTTCCGCAGTCACTTCCGGGTGGACCTGGTGCATGTGCGGGCGGCCGATCGCTTCCTGGCCGCGCTGGCCGGAGTCACCGACCCGGAGGCCAAGCGCAAGTCCATCGGCGCGACCTTCATCCGGGTGTTCGAGGAAGTGGCCACCGCCCACTCCGACGCCCGCTTCCTGGTGCAGGGCACGCTGTACCCCGACGTGATCGAGTCGGGCACCCGCGACGCGGCCAGGATCAAGAGCCACCACAACGTGGGCGGCCTCCCCGCCGATATGCGCCTGGAACTGGTGGAGCCGCTGCGCGACCTGTTCAAGGACGAGGTGCGGGCGGTGGGCGAGGAGCTGGGCCTGCCCGAGGAGATGGTGTGGCGCCAGCCCTTCCCCGGGCCGGGGCTGGCGGTGCGCATCATCGGCGAGGTGACCGGCGAGCGCCTCGACATCCTGCGGGCCGCCGACGCCATCATCCTCGAGGAGGTGCGCCGCGCCGGCCTCTACCGGGAGCTGTGGCAGGCCTTCGGGGTGCTGCCGGCGGTGCGCTCGGTGGGGGTGCAGGGCGACGAGCGCACCTACGCCTATCCCCTCATCGTGCGGGCGGTGACCAGCGACGACGCCATGACCGCCGACTGGGCCCGGCTGCCCTACGAGGTGCTGGAGCGCATCTCGTCGCGGGTGATCAACGAGGTCCCCGGCATCAACCGGGTGGCGAGTGGGAGTGACCTTGCTTCCCCTGCCGCGGGGTGGGGGGGCCTCTGACGGGTGCTTCCCCCTCCGCTCGGCCGCCTGACGGCGGCCTCCGCGCCTCCCCCGCCGCCGCGGGGGAGGCCTGGAACGCGTGCTTCCCCCCCGCTCGGCCCCTGCGGTGCCTCGCGCTTCCCCCGCCGCCGCGGGAGAGGGCGGGGGGTGAGGGCAAAGGCGCGCCCGGACGGCTCAAGGCCCCGTTCCCGGGCGTCGATAACCACTCCGACCGGTTCACGACACCGATGGGGTGAGTCGTGCCCTTCAGCGACGACGCCGAGCTTCTGGAACTCTTCCGCGCCGAGATCTCCGAGCGTGCCGCCCGGCTCGTGGAAGGCGCCCGCGCCGGCGCCGGGGGGGCGGCCATCGAGAAAGCCCGGGCCAACGACCTCTACCGCGAGGGCCACACCGTGAAGGGCACGGCCCGGATGATGGGCTTCAC
>JALOLI010000222.1 GCA_025456165.1 Acidimicrobiia bacterium
CACATGGAGGCCACCATCCGGCGCTTCAAGGGGAAGACCGAGAAGATGGCGCGCAAGGCCACCACCATGGAGACCCGGGCGGAGCGCCTGCGCTCCGGCCTGGTCGAGGTGGGTCGCGCCCGACGCGGGGTGGCAGTGCGGTTCCCGCAGCCGGAGCCCTCGGGCCGGGTCCCGCTGGAGGGCGCCGGGCTGGCCAAGGCCTACGGCGACACGGTGGTGTTCGTCGACGTCAACGTGCACCTGGAGCGGGGGGAGCGCCTCCTCATCCTGGGCCTCAACGGGGCGGGGAAGACCACCCTCCTCCGTCTCCTGGCCGGGGTGGAGGCCCCCGACCTGGGCACGGTGACTCGCGGCCACAAGGCTTCCGTGGGCTACTACGCCCAGGAGCATGAGGGCATCGTGCCCGATGCCCCGGTGCTGGCCCACCTCCAGGCGGTGTCGGCCGAACCGGAGCGGGTGCTGCGCGGGGTGCTGGGGCACTTCCTGCTGGCCGATCGCATCGAGCAGCCGGCCGGAACCCTGTCGGGCGGGGAGAAGACCAAGCTGGCGCTGGCCCAACTGGTCGTCGGCCGGCACAACGTGCTCCTGCTCGACGAGCCGACCAACAACCTCGACCCGCAGGCCAAGGAGGCGCTGCTGGCCGCCCTCCGGGCCTACAAGGGCACCGTGGTGTTGGTGAGCCACGACTCGGACTTCGTGGCGGCCCTCGCCCCCGACCGGGCCATCCTCATGCCGGAGGGGGAGATGGCCTATTTCGACGAGTCGCTGCTGGACCTGGTGTCCCTGGCGTGAGGAGCCGGCCTACACGAAGTAGTTGACCAGCATGGCCACCCCGGCGGCGAACACCAGCAGCGAGATGAAGCGGATGATGAAGTTGGTGGCCACCAGGTTGCCCACTTCGGCGCCGTGGATGGGATGCGGCCAGAGCCGGGCGGCGAAGTGCACGAAGGGCTGGGCTCCCAGCACCCCGTAGGTGCCGGCGAGGATCAGGATGATGCCGACGATCAACTCGACCACGGCCAGCCTCCGCAGCGCACGATAGTCGCCGGGAGCTCTTCCTGCCGGGCCGCTCCGCCGACCTGGCAGAATGGGCCCCGGCCCAAGATCAGGAGACCCGGTGGCCGCCTACCCAAGTGATTACGACTTCCACGTGGTGCTGCGCGATGGGGGCCTGGCCCACATCCGACCCATCAAGCCGGAGGATGCCGAAGGCCTGCACGGCATGTTCCACCGCCTCGGCCGCGAGAGCGTGTACCACCGCTTCTTCCGCGCCAAGCAGGATCTCTCCAAGGAGGAGCTGCGCTACTTCACCAACCTCGACTACCAGGACCGGATGGCCTTCATAGTCGAGCTCGGGGGCAAGATGGTCGCCGTCGGCCGCTACGACCGGATGGAGGACGACCCCTCCGCCGCCGAGGTCGCCTTCGTGGTCGAGGACGGCCACCAGGGCCGCGGCATCGGCACCCAACTGCTCACCCACCTCACCAACTACGCCCGCAACAACGGGGTGACCGCTTTCCGGGCGTTCGTCCTCCCCGACAACTACCCGATGATGCGGGTGTTCCGCAGCTCCGGGTTCCAGCTCCGCCGGGAGATGGGCCAGGGCATCTACACCGTGGAGTTCCCCGTCGAGCTCACCGACGAGGCCAAGCGGGCGGCCTGGCAGCACGAGCAGCAGGCGGTGGCGGCCTCGCTGCTGCCGATGTTCTACCCCCGCAGCGTGGCCATCGTGGGGGCCAGCCGCGAAGAGCGCTCCATCGGCGCCCGGGTGATGCGCAACACCATGCGCGCCCGGTTCTCCGGGGTGGTCTACCCGGTCAACCCCAACGCCCCGGCGGTGGGGTCGGTCAAGGCCTACAAGTCGGTGCTCGACATCCCCGACGCCGTGGACATGGCGGTGATCGTGGTGCCCGCCCGGTTCGTACTGCCGGTGGTGCAGGAGTGCGCCGACAAGGGGGTCAGGGCCCTCGTCGTCATCAGCGCCGGCTTCTCGGAGATAGGTGAAGAGGGCGTCAAGCTCGAGACGGAGCTGCTCGAACTGGTGCGCTCCGCCGGGATGCGCATGGTCGGCCCCAACTGCATGGGCATGCTGAACACCGACCCGGCGGTGAACCTCGACGTCACCTTTGCCCCCAACTACCCCCCGCGGGGCAACGTCGCCATGTCGAGCCAGAGCGGCGCCCTGGGCATCGCCATCCTCGACTACGCCCGCCAGCTCGACATCGGCATCTCGGGTTTCGTGTCGATGGGCAACAAGGCCGACGTGTCGGCCAACGACCTCCTCCTCTACTGGGAGGGCGACCCCTCGACCGATGTGATCCTGCTCTACCTGGAGTCCTTCGGCCATCCCCGGCGCTTTGCCCGCATCTCGCGCCGGGTGAACCGCAAGAAGCCCATCGTCGTGGTCAAGTCCGGCCGCAGCCAGGCCGGGGCCAGAGCAGCCAGCAGCCACACCGGCTCCATGGCCAGCGGTGAGGTGGCGGTCGAGGCCCTGTTCCGCCAGACCGGGATGATCCGCACCGACACTCTGGAGGAGCTGTTCGAGGTGGCCACCCTCATGGCCAACCAGCCTCTGCCCGCCGGGAGGCGGGTGGGCGTACTCACCAATGCCGGCGGGCCCGGGATCCTGGCCGCCGACGCCCTGTCGGCCGATGGCCTCGATCTGCCCCTCTTCTCGCCGGCCCTGCAGGAGAAGCTCCGGGTGGGGCTCGCTGCCGAGGCCTCCGCCGGCAACCCGGTCGACATGATCGCTTCGGCCAGCCCGGACCAGTACAAGGCCTGTCTCCGGGACCTGCTGGCCTCCGACGAGATCGACTCGGTGATGGTCATCTACATCCCCACCGCGCCCCGGGCTTCGCGGGACGTGGAGCAGGCAGTGGCCGATGTGGTGGCCGAGGGCACCAAGGGCAAGACGGTGCTGGCCGTGTTCATGCAGGCCGACGACGGCGACCTGGGCCCCATCGATCGGGGCGAGATCCGCATTCCCTCCTATGCCTTCCCGGAGCCGGCGGCCCGGGCCCTGGCCCAGGCGGTGCGCTACGCCGAATGGCGGGCCCGCCCCGAAGGGGTGATCGCCACCTTCGAGGACACCAACTCCGACACCGCCCAGGACGTCATCTGGGGGGCGTTGGGGCGGCTGGGCATGGAGGGCGGCTGGCTGCTGCCTCACGAGGCCGATGCCGTGCTCGACGCCTACGGCATCCCACACCCCAAGTCCCGGCTGGTCCACTCCCGCGAGGAAGCGGTGCAGACGGCGGCGGAGTTCGGCGGGCCGGTGGCCCTCAAAGTGGTGGCCCCCAGCGCCCTGCACAAGAGCGATGTCGGCGGGCTGGCTCTGGATGTGACGGGCGAAGCCGCGGTGGCCGAGGCCTACGACAAGGTCTACGCCGTGGCCGACGACGTGCAGGGAGTCTTCGTGCAGGAGTTCGTCAAGGGGGGCCACGAGGTCATCGTCGGCATGGCCGAGGACCCGTCGTTCGGCCCTCTCATCGCCTTCGGCCTCGGCGGGGTGTTCGTGGAGCTCATCAA
>JALOLI010000223.1 GCA_025456165.1 Acidimicrobiia bacterium
GTCAGTTGCGTCACCAGGCCGTCGGCCAGAGCCTGCTCTTCGGCAGACAGCTCGACGGCGTCGTCGCCGCCGCAGGCGGCCATCACCAGCATCAGGGCCACAACCACCAGGCCCATTCTCTTAAGCACGTTGATTCCTCCCAATAGGTCGGACCGTATGGCTTCAGGCTACACCCCTCCGGCGGCTGAAAGGTCGGCTGCGATGGCCGGGCGCGGCTTGTAAACGGAATTCACCGCGCGTAGAATCCCTGTGGAATTCGCCGACAGATGAAAAAGGGGAGAGGCATGCAGGCGATGATCCGCAAGGAGTTCCGCCAGGTGCGCCGCGACCGGCGCACCCTCGCCCTGATGATCGCGGTTCCCCTGCTGCTGCTGGTGGTCTTCGGCTACGTGGCCCGCTTCGACGTGAAGGACATCCCCACGGCAGTCGTCGGGGTGAATGCTGAGGCGGTGGCCGCCGTCCTGCCGGCGCCCTTCGATGTGAAGATCATCGACCCCGCCGGCGACCGGGCGACCGGGGAGGACTTGCTCCGCCGCTCCCGGGCCATCATCGCCGTGGTGGCCGAAGTTCCCCCGGTCATCCTGGTGGACGGCAGCGAGATGTTCGCCGCCCAGTCGGCCTTGCGCCGCACCACCGGCGCCCTGCCCTTCGGCGAGCCCCAGGTGGAGATCCTGTTCAACCCGGAGCTGTCGACTGCCGCCATCATGGTTCCCGCCCTGATCGGCATGGTGCTGACCGCAGTCGGCACGGTGATCACCAGCCTGGGGGTGGTGCGGGAGCGCCAGGAGGGCACCCTGGAGCAGCTGGCCGTGATGCCTCTCCGCCCACGCGATGTGATCGTGGGGAAAATCGCTCCCTACTTCCTGGTCGGGGTGATCGACATGGCAGTGATCACCGCCGCCGGCCTCCTGCTCTTCGACGTCCCCTTCCGGGGCTCCTGGCCGGTGTTCATCGCCGGGGCCCTGATCTTCCTGCTGGCGGTGCTGGGCCTGGGGGTGCTGATCTCCACGTTGTCCCAGACCCAGGGCGAGGCCATCCAGCTGGCCATCATGGCGATGCTCCCCCAGGTGATGCTCTCCGGCATGATCTTCCCCCTGACCTCGATGCCCTGGGGCGTCCGCTGGATCTCCTACCTGCTGCCCCTCACCTACTTCATCCAGATAGTGCGGGGCGTGTTCCTGAAGGGCACCCCCATCGACGCCCTGGGGGTGCCCTTCCTGGCGCTGACCGCGCTGGCCGTGGTGGTGCTGGGCCTGGCGTTGCTCCGCTTCCGCCGCGACCTGGCCCCCGCCGGGCGCAAGGGCACCCGGCGGGCGGTCGAGGCGGCGCCGTGACCTGGGGAGTGAACGGCCTGGCCGTGTCCTTCGGGCCCGTCATCGCCCTGCACGAAATCACCCTCGAGGTCCCTGCCGGCCGGGTCACCGGCGTCGTGGGGGGCGACGGGGCGGGCAAGAGCACGCTACTGCGGGTGATGGCCGGCCTGGTGGAACCGACAGGGGGCGCCTGCCGCCTGCCCGAACGAGCCCGCATCGGCTACCTCCCCACCCGCGCCGGGGGCTTCCGCGACCTGACCGTGGCGGAGAACCTCGAGTTCGTGGCGGCGGCGGCCCGGGTCCCGCAGGCCGGGCCCCGTACGAACGGACTCCTCGATCGCACCGGCCTGGCCCCCTTCCGGCGCCGGCTGGCCCGCGACCTCTCCGGCGGGATGCGCCAGAAGCTGGGAGTGATCATGGCCCTGCTCCCTTCTCCGGCCCTGCTGATCCTCGACGAGCCCACCACCGGCATCGACCCGGTCAGCCGCTCCGACCTGTGGCGCCTCATCGCCCAGGCGGCGGCCGAGGGGACGGCGGTCCTGGTCTCCTCCGCCTACCTGGACGAGGCGGAGCGGGCGGCCTGGGTGCTGGTGCTCCACGAAGGCCGGCAGCTGGTCGCCGGGCCCCCGGCTGCGGTAGTGGCTTCGATGCCCGGGGCGGTGGTCGAGGTGGACTCCCCGGCCGACCCCGGGCGCGCCTGGAGGCGAGGTCCCCGCTGGCGGGAGTGGCGCCCTCAGGGCGATCCGGCTGCAGTGGACCCCGGCCTGGAGGACGTCGTCATTGTGGCCTCCCTGGCGGCCGAGGCGGGGAGGGAAGCATGAGCCTGGTCGAGACCCGGGCTCTCACCCGCCGGTTCGGTGCCTTCGTCGCCGTGGACGGGGTGGACCTGGCTCTGGAAGCCGGGGAGATCGTTGGGGTACTGGGCGCCAACGGGGCGGGGAAGACCACGCTGATGCGCATGATCCTCGGCCTCCTCGTCCCCAGCGGAGGGACGGTACGGCTGTTCGGCCGCCCGCCCTCCCGCGAGACGCGGCGCCGCATCGGCTATGTGCCCCAGGGCCTCGGCCTCTACCGCGACCTGACGGCGGCCGAGAACCTGGCCTTCGCCGCCGCCGCCTTCGGCGTCCCCGTTGCCCCCCTGCCGCCCGGCACCGGCCCGGGCCCCCTGGGCGACCTGCCCCTGGGCCAACAGCGCCGGGTCGCCTTCACCGCCGCTTTGCAGCACCGGCCCGACTTGCTGGTGCTCGACGAGCCGACCTCCGGAGTGGCCCCCCTCACCCGGGCCCGCCTTTGGGACCGGATCCGGGAGGAGGCAGGGCGCGGGTCGGCGGTCCTGGTCACCACCCACTACATGGACGAAGCCCGCCAGGCCGACCGCCTGATCCTGATGGCCGGGGGCCGGGTGGTCGGCCGGGGCCAGGAGAGCGACCTCGTGGGCTCGGCCCGGGCCGTCGTGGTGGCCACCGACGACTGGAGCGGGGCGTTTGCCGCTTTCGAGGCAGCGGGGTGCCTGGTCACGCTCGCCGGTCGCGATGTCCGCCTCCTCGGGGCCGACTCCGAGACGGTGCGCCGGATCCTGGCCGAAGCCGGGATCGCCGCCGCCGTAGCTTCCGCTCCCGCCACCCTGGAAGAGGCCATGGTGCTAGCCGCCGACGCCGCGGTCCGGCCGTGACCACCCCCGGGAGAAGGGGCCGCCGGCCGGGAGACCCTGCGGTGACCCGCCAGGCCATCCTGGCCGCCGCCCGCTCGGCCTTCGCCGCCGACGGCTACGACAGGGCCACCATCCGCGCCATCGCCGGACGTGCCGGCGTCGACCCCGCCCTGGTGCATCACCACTTCGGCTCCAAGGAGGAGTTGTTCGTCGCCGCCCACGACTTCCCCATCTCCCCGGCCGGCCTGGCGGCCGCCCTCACCGGCACCGAAGGCACGCTGGGGGAACGGGTGGCCCGCCTCTACCTGACCGCCGCCTTCACCGAGGGCAGCGCCTTCCAGTCTCTGATCGGCGGGGCGCTGACGAACACCACCGCGCGGGACCTGTTCCGGCAGTTCATCGAGCGGGGCGTCCTCGACACCATCGTTCCCCTCCTGCCGGCGCCCGACGCCCGCATGCGGGTTCTCCTGGCCGGATCCCATCTGGTCGGACTGTTCCTCATGCGCCGCGTGCTGGGCTTGGAGCCCCTCAGGGACGCCGACCTGGACTTCCTCGTAGCC
>JALOLI010000224.1 GCA_025456165.1 Acidimicrobiia bacterium
CAGGTCGGCCACGGGCAGGAAGGTGATCTGGGCGTCTACGGGAAGGGCAGGCACCGGGCGGATTCAAGCAGCGTCCTCGCGGCCTAGGGTGGCGGCTGCAGCGATCTCGGGAGTGGAACTGATGCGGGGCTTCTTCGAGCCGGAGACGGTGGCGGTGGTGGGGGTCTCCAATGCGCCGGACAACCTGGGCAGGACGATCTCGATGAACCTGCAGTCCTTCGGCTTCCAGGGGATCGTCTACGAAGTGGGGCCGAAGGGCGGTGCCCTCTACGGCCGGCGGATCTACCACTCGGTGGACGACATCCCCGACCACGTCGACCTGGCCGTCCTCCTGGCCCCGGCTTCCGCCGTCCCCGAGATCATGGAGGAGTGCGGCCGCAAGGGGGTGCGGCGGGTGGTGGTGGAGTCCGGGGGCTTCACCGAGTTCGGCGAGGAGGGGCGGGCGCTGGCCGCCCGGGTGAAGGAGGCGGCGGCCCGCTGGGGGATCCGCTTCATCGGCCCCAACGGCCTGGGAGTGGTCAACCGGCCCCTGGGCCTGGCGACCTCGTTCGGCATTCTCGACCCCTCCGTGCCGGCCGGGGGCATCTCGGTGCTGAGCCAGAGCGGCGGGGTGATGCTGAGCATCCTCAACACCCTCACCAGCGAAGGCCTCGGCGTGGCCAAGCTGGTCTCGATGGGCAACAAGCTCGACGTGGACGAGAACGACCTGCTCGAGTACCTGATCGAGGACCCCGAGACCCACATCATCTGCATGTACCTGGAGGGGATCAGCGACGGCCGGCGGCTGATGGAGCTGGCCCGGCGCACCGACAAGCCGATCCTGCTGCACAAGGCCAACATCGGCTCCGCCGCCGGCCGGGTCGCCGCCTCGCATACGGCCGCCCTCGCCGCCGACGACCGGGTGGTCGATGCCGCCCTGCGCCAGGTGGGGATCGCCCGCTTCCGCAGCACCGAGACCCTGATGCACTACCTCAAGGCCCTGGCCCTGCCCCCGCTGCGGGGCAACTCCCTGGCGGTCCTCTCGCGGTCCGGCGGCCACGCCGTCATCACCGCCGACGACTGCGAGCTGAGCGGCTTCGAACTGGCCACGCTGCCTCCGGAGTTCCTGGAGTCGGTGCAGGAGCGCTTCCGGGCCAAGGTGGTGCGGCTCACCAACCCCATGGACCTGGGCGACCTGTTCGACCTGGAGGTCTACGGGGACCTGGCTCAGGCCACGCTGGCCATGCCCGAAGTGGACGGCATGGTCTTCCTCCACACCTACGTCAGCGGGTACGAGGGGCCCAAGTCCGAGGAGCTCTTCCGGCGCCTCCACCGCATCTCCCTGGAAGCCGGCAAGCCCATTGCGGTGTACGCCAACACCGCTGCCGTGGAGGTGACCCGGCTGAAGCGGGTGCTGCCCGGCCCCATCTTCGACGAGCCCTTCGACGCGGTGCAGGCGCTGGCGCTGCTCCGCGACTTCGGGCGGGGCACGGCCCCCAGCGCCGAGCGCCCCGACGGGCCGGCGGACGCCGCCGCGGTGCGGGCGATCCTGGCCCGGTGCCGGGAAGAGGGCCGGGACCCGCTGCTCCAGGAGGCGATGGCCGTGGCGGCGGCATACGGGATCCCGTGCGTCGAGGGACGGCTGGTGGCCTCCGAGGATGAGGCGGTGGCCGCAGCCGCCGCTCTCGGCTACCCCGTCGTGCTCAAGGTGGTCAGCCCGGACGTGTCCCACAAGACCGACCTGGGCGGGGTGCAGTTGAACCTGCGCACCGAGGCCGGGGTCCGGGCCGCCTACACGGAGATGATGGCGGCGGTGCGGGGACATGCTCCGGGGGCGGCGATCCAGGGGGCCCTGGTGCAGCCCATGGCGGCGGCCGGGCGCGACCTGATCGTGGGGGCCAAGTTCGACCCCAACTTCGGCCACGTGATCCTGGCGGGCATGGGAGGCATCTTCGTAGAGTTGCTCGGCGACAGCTCGTTGCGGGTGGCCCCGTTCGGGCGCCGCACCGCCGAAGCGATGCTGCGCGAGCTCAGGGTGTTCCCCATCCTGGAGGGGCGGCGCGGGCAGGCGGCGGCCGACCTGGGGGCCCTGGTGGAGGTGATCCGCTCGGTCACCCGCCTGGTTACGGACTTCCCCGAGATCGCCGAACTGGACCTGAACCCGGTGCGGGTGCACGAGTCGGGCGCCGGCTGCCGGGCCCTCGACGCCCGGATGCGGCTGGGGCCGGCGACGGCCTAGCCGGGGACGGGGCCGGGGGGCGAGGCGGGAGCCGCCACCTCCACCCGTACCACTCGGCGCCGCGTCGCCGCGGTGACCCGGAAGGAGAACCCGGCCACGATCACGGTCTCCCCGACACGGGGGAGGTGGCCCGCCGCCCCGATGACCAGGCCGGCCACGGTGCGCCAGCGGCCGTCGGGGAAAGAGGCGCCCACGGCCTGTTCCAGCTCCGGGACGTCGGCGGAGGCGTCCACGGCCCAGCGGCCGGGCGCCAGAGGCCGCACCGGGCGGGGCCGGGGCCGGCGTGCTTCGCCGATGTCGCCCACCAGTTCCTCCACCGCATCCTCGACTGTCACGATGCCGGTGGTGCCCCCGTGCTCGTCGATGACCGCCGCCAGGTGGTGGCCGCTGGCCTGCATGTCGCGCAGCACATCGCGCACCTTGCGGGTCTCGGCCACGGTGATGACGGGCTGCTGCAGTTCGGCCAGCGTGCTGGGCCAGCCGGCCGAGACGGCCTCCGCCAGATCGCGGAGGCGGACCACGCCGCAGATCCCATCCAGGTCGCCCTGGTAGACGGGCAGGCGGCGGTGCCCGGAGCGGAGCGCCCGATCCAGGGCCTCGGCCAGGGGGGTGCCGAGGGGCAGGGCCACCACGGCGGGGCGGGGCACGGTGATGGCGCCCACCGGGGTATCGCCGATGGTGAAGGAGCGCTCGATGAGGTCGAGATCCGCCGGGGCGATCTCGCCGGCGGCGGCGGCGTCGGCGGCCAGGCGGCGCAACTCGGCTTCGGTGACGGTGCTGCTCGAGGCGATGCCCTTTCCCGGTGCCTGCAGGTCGGCGACGAAGAGGAGCACCGCCACCAGGGGCCGGGTGACGAAGGCGAGTGCGGCTACCGGGATTGCCACCAGGCGGGCGATCGCCAGGGGATGGCGCACCGCCACGGTCTTGGGGATGGCTTCGGTGTAGACGAACATCACTACGGTGAGCAGCACCGAGGCGATGGTCACCCCGGTGTTGCCGAAGTGGCGCTCGGCGACGACGCCGGCGATGGTGGCGGCGCCCACCTGCACCAGCAGCACCGTGAGGAGCACCGTGTTCAGCACCCGGGGCAGATCGTGGACCAGGCGCAGGACGCGGGCGGCGGGGCGATCGCCCTTCTCGGCGGCGACCTCCAGGCGCACCCGGGGAATGCGCACCAGGGCGGTCTCGGCGGCGGCGAGGAAGGCGGCCAGCACCACTAGAGCGGCCAGGACGCCGAGGAGAGGGAGGCTTTCGGAGAAGGGCGGCCGCATGTCGCCGCGATGAGGATACCGGGC
>JALOLI010000225.1 GCA_025456165.1 Acidimicrobiia bacterium
AGTGGGTCCACGAGGGCGGCGATGCCCGCCGCCTGCAGGGCGAAGAAGTCGGCCTCGCCGTAGGCGGGGGCCATGTGCACCAGGCCGGTGCCTTCGGCGGTGCTGACCTCGTCGCTGGCGATGACCACGAAGGCACCGCGCTGCCTCTCGTCGGGGAAGTAGTCGAACGGGGGCCGATAGGAGGCGCCGACGATCTCCGCTCCGGTGGCCTCGGCGGCAGCGTGCATGTGGTGGTCCGGCCAGTACGAGCCGGCCAGGTCGGCGGCGATCCAGTAGCGACCGGCGTGCCCGCCGACGGGAGCGTCGATCCGGACGTAGCGGAGGCCGGCCCCGACGGCCACGGCCAGGTTGGCGGGGAGCGTCCACGGGGTGGTGGTCCACACCAGCAGGTGATCCCCGGCCTGCACCGGGCCCCGGCCCTCGAGGACCTCGAGGCGCACGGTCAGCGACGGGTCCTCCACGTCGCGGTAGTCCATGTTGGCCTCGAAGTTGGAGAGCGGGGTGGCCGCCCCGTAGGAATAGGGCAGGACCTTGAAGTCGCGATAGATCAGGCCGCGGTCCCAGAGGCCCTTGAAGACCCACCACACCGACTCCATGTAGCCGAGGTCGAGGGTCTTGTAGTCGTGCTCGAAGTCCACCCAGCGGCCGATGCGGCGGGTGTAGGCCTGCCAGGACTCGGTGTTGGCCGCCACCAGCGACCGGGCCGCTTCGTTGAAGCGCTCCACCCCGAAGGCCTCGATGTCGGCCGGCCCGGACAGGCCCAGTTGCTGCTGCACCTCCATCTCGATGGGCAGGCCGTGGGTGTCCCAGCCGAAGCGGCGCACCACGCGGTGCCCCCGCATGGTCCAGTAGCGGGGGACCACATCCTTGAGCACGCCGGCGAGCAGGGTGCCGTAGTGCGGGCTGCCGGTGGGAAAGGGCGGGCCGTCGTAGAAGGTGAACTCGGATTCGGCGGGCCGCATCTCGACCGAGGTGGCAAAAGCGCCGATCTCATCCCACAGGCGCAGCACGCCCCCTTCGAGCTCGGGAAAGGAGACCTCCGGGGGGACCCTGCGGAATGCCTTGTGCTCTGCCATCGCGTCCTCGGTCGGCTCGGTCCTGGTCGCCGCCGGGACGGGCGTGAGCCCGCGGTACCACCCGGCTTGCCGCCCCGGAGGGCGGCCGCTCGTTGGCCCCACGCGGAGGGGTGCCGGCGGGTTCTACTGGGGTCCGGGCCCGTTCTTCCCGCAGCTCGGGGGTGATGTCCGCTCGGGTCTCGGGCGCCGGCCTCACACCGTGTGCCGGCTCGCTCGGCCTGTGCCCGGGCGGCGCGTCCCCGTCGTCGCTTCGGGCGGGGATGGTAGCCGGGCCCGGCCGGCACCCCCGCCGGCCCAGCCCCGTACGATGGGCCCGTGGAGCCCGCATCTCCGGTCCTGCGCCGTCATCCCGATGGCGTGCTGGTCGCGGTGTGGGTGGTGCCCGGGGCGTCGCGTTCCGGCGTTGCCGGGATCCACGATGGGGCACTCCGCTTGCGGGTGGCCGCTCCGGCCGAAGGCGGAAAGGCCAATCGGGCCGCCGCGGTGCTGGTGGCCCGAGCCTTCGGCGCCCGCGGCGGCGAGGTCGTCTCGGGGCACGCGGCGCGGCGCAAAGACGTGCTGCTGGCCGGGGTGACGCTGCAGGCCGCGGAGGAGCGCCTCGTCGTCTTGCTGGCAGGCTGCTGATCGCCGGGGGGCCGTGCTAGCCTGCCCGGTCCCAGGAGGTCCTGTGGCGCGCGATCTCGCCCAATCCACTCTCGACCGCTTCCGCCGCCGGCTCGACGACGAGCGAAACCGGCTGGTCGCGGTCATCGCCGAGATCGAAGCGGAGCAAGAAGAGGTGCGGCTGACCGAGACCTCGTCGGAGCGGAGCCCCGATCCCAACACGGCGGAGGGCGGCTCGCTGGCCTTCGAGATGGAGAAGGAGCTTTCGCTGGCCCGCAACGCCGGCGATCTGCTCGCTCAGGTCGAGGAGGCGCTGGCTCGCATCGCCGATGGGTCGTACGGGCGCTGCATCGAGTGCGCCAAGGCCATCCCGGTGGCCCGTCTCGAAGCGCTGCCGTACACCAAGCTCTGCGTCAACTGCGCCGCCAACCACCGGTGAAACCCCGGATCCTCGCCCTTGCCATCGCCGCCGGGGTGATCGTCGCCGACCAGCTCACCAAGTGGTGGGTCGTGTCGGCTCTGGTCCTGGGCGAGACCCGTGACTTGATCCCCGGGGTGCTGTACCTCCATCGCGTCGAGAACTCGGGGGCCGCCTTCGGGCTCCTGCCCGGGGCGGGGTCGTTCATCGCCCTGGGCGCGGTGGCCGCCGCCGTGCTGATCGTGCTGGTGGTACACCGCCTCGAGGGGCGCTTGGAGACGGTGGCGATGGGGCTGGTGCTGGGCGGGGCGCTCGGCAACCTGATCGACCGCATCTTCCGTGGGCCCGGCCTGGTGGATGGCAAGGTGGTGGACTTCGCCAGGTTCGACTTCTGGCGGTCCTTCCCCGCCTTCAACGTGGCCGACAGCGCCATCACGGTGGGGGCCTGCCTGGCGATAGTCACCCTCCTGCTGGTGAGCCGGAAGGCGGCCGGCGATGCCGGCGATCCGAGCTGAGGTCCCGGAGGCTCTCGCCGGGGAGCGGGCCGACAAGGTGGTCGCCGCCCTGAGCGGGGTGAGCCGGACCCTGGCCCGGCGGCTGCTGGAGGAAGGGCGGGTCACGGTGAACGGCGCGGTCGTGTCGCCCCGTGAGCGGGTGGCGGCGGGCGATCGCGTGGAGGCGGAAATCCCGGGGCCGGCGGTCCTCGAGCCCGAGGTGGTGCCCTTCGAGGTGCGTTACGAGGACGAGGACCTGGCGGTGGTGGACAAGCCGCCCGGCGTCGTGGTCCATCCCGGGGCCGGCCGCTCCGGGGTCGGCACGCTGGCGGCCGGGATCTTGCAGCGCTGGCCCGGGGTGCGGGGCGTGGGTGAGGAGGAGCGCTGGGGCATCGTGCACCGTCTCGATCAGGACACTTCGGGGTTGTTGCTGGTGGCGCTCAGCCAGGCGGCCTGGCCCCCCTTGCGCCGGATGATGGCCCGCCACGAGGTGGAGCGGACCTACCTGGCCCTGGTGCACGGGATCCCGCGGGCGGCCACCGGCACGGTCGATGCCCCACTGGGTCGCGACCCGCGCCAGCGCGGCCGGGTGCGGGTCGAGGCGGCCGGCCGGGAGGCTCGGACCCACTACCGCTGCCGGGCGACCTGGCCGGGCCAGGGCCTGGCGCTGCTGGAGTTGCGGCTGGAGACGGGCCGCACCCACCAGATCCGGGTGCACCTGGCGGCCATCGGGCATCCGATCGTGGCCGACCGGCGGTACGGGAGAGACGACGGCCTGGCGCCGCGGACCTTCCTGCACGCCGCCCGGGTGCGTTTCACCCACCCCATCACCGGGCACGAGGTCGTTGTGGAGTCGCCCCTGCCCGCCGACTTGGACGGGGCGCTGCAGGGCCTGGGGGAGCCGGCCAAGGCCTAGGGGGG
>JALOLI010000226.1 GCA_025456165.1 Acidimicrobiia bacterium
CCGGCCTGCAGCGAGGGCAGCAACTGGCGGCCGATGTCCCGGAAGGTGACGTTCACGAACCGGCGAGCCACGGTGAGGCGGATGGCGGTGTCGATGGAGGCGACCACCGCGTGCGCCGCGCCCACGCCGATGAGCCCGTGGCGGGCCCCGAGGATGAGTGCCGGGGTGAGCAGGACCAGTTCCAGGAAGGCCAGCTTGGCCAGGATGTCGGGGCGGCCGATCGCCTTGTAGACATCGCCGATGTTGACCCCGATGGAACCCACCAGGGCGAAGACCGCCAGCAGGCGCAGCACGGGGATCGCCCCGCGCCACTGCTCGCCGAAGAGCACCTCCACCGCCGGCGCGGCGGTGATGAACATGCCCACACACAGCGGCACGACGACGATCTGGGAGTAGCGGATCGTCGCCAGGAAACCCTTGCGGAGCAGGTCGGGCAGGTGCTGGATGCTGGAGAAGAAGGGGAAGATGGCAGCCCCCAGCACCCGCCAGACCGAAAGGATCAGCATCTCGGGCAGGCGGTAGGCCAGGGTATAGACCCCCAGGGCGGTGTCGCCGAGCAGGCGGCCGACGATCACGTAGTCCAGGTTCGACCAGATCCCCGCCTGGATGTCGGTGATCAGGAGGGGGGTGCCGAAGCGCATCAGGGGGCGAACCAGGCGGCGGTGTATGCGGAAGCGGGGCTTCCAGGGGATGACCGCCCAGGCCAGGAGCGACGAGGCGAGAGCCCCGATGAGCGTGCCCCAGACCAGGGACCAGACGCCGAAGCCGGCCACGGCGAAAGCGATAGAGGCGATGCCCTTGACCAGGGCCTGGCCGACGTCGGGTATGAGCTTGCGGCGGAAGGCGAGGTTGCGCCGCAGCAGCACGAGGTGGATCGACCCCAGGGCCTGGATGAGGAAGGTGAACGAGAGCACCCGGAGGATGGGGACGACCATCGGTTCCCGGAAGAACGAGGCGACTGCCGGTGCCGCCAGGAAGGTGCCCGCGGTGAGCAGGACACTGACCCCGAGGTTGAGGACGTAGGCGGTCTGGGCCGCCTCTTCGGTGTCATCGCGCCGTTGGATGACCGCTCCTCCGAGGCCGAGGTCTCTGAGCACCCCCAGCCAGTTCACCGCCACTGTGGCGAAGGCGACGATGCCGAACTCCTGTGGGGTGAGGAGGCGGGCCAGCACCGCCGTGGTGGCCAGCACCAGGAACTTGCCGGAGGCAAACGACAGGTAGTTCCACATGACCGCCCGGGCGGCGATACGCCCCAGGGCCGCCTCGTCGGGACTGGTTCGGTCCGGGGCGAGAGTCACCGCTCCTCCTGAGGTGCCGGGCCGGCGTCGCCCTCTGCCAGATGGGGGAGGGCGAAGGCGAGGCCCAGGAGCAGCCAGAAGGGCCGGGCGAAGTCGAGGTGCAGGAACACCGAGGTGGCCAGCCAGCCGACGAGCGCCGCACCGAGGGCGTAAGCCAGGTCGGCCTCGGCCGCGCGGGCGGCAGCCCGCCAGCGCCGGCGGGCCGTACCGAGGGCCCAGAACGCGCCGCCCAGCATGGCGCCGAAGGCGGCCAGGCCGGGGAGCCCGGTCTCGGCCGCCACCTCGAGGAACAGGCTGTGCGGCTCGCGATCCACTCGCTTGACTTCGATCCCCAGGCTGCGGGCGTACTCCTGGTAGTAGCCGGAGTAGTTGCCCACGCCCACGCCGGTCAGCGGATGATCCATGAACATGGCCCAGCCCGCCCCGGCTTCGGCGGTGCGGCCCCGGATGGAGACGTCGGTGTTCGATTCGACGGTGCCGACCTGGCCGAGGGCGGTGAGGCGGTCCATGTAGCCCGGGGGCAGGAAGGGCACGGCCAGGGCGGCGGCCAGGACCAGGGCGGCCAGGGCTCGCCAGCGGGCGGGACGGCGCAGCAGCATCAGCAGCACCACCACTCCCAGGGCGAGGATCCCGCCGCGAGAGAAGGTGAAGACGATCGAGGCCGCCATGAGCGCCGCGGCTCCCCAGGCGGCCAGGCGCCGGCTGCGGCGCGCCTCGGCGAAGGCCCGATCGAGGGCGAGGGGAGTCAGCATCACCAGGAGCTGGGCGTAGAAGTTGGGGTCGCCGATGGGCCCGGAGATGCGCACGTCGTCCACCCCGCCGACGATGTTCTGCACCGCGGTCTGCCCGAAGCCCAGGAAAGAGGTGCCGAAAGAGCCGGTGAGGAACTGGAAGGCGGTGATCGCGGCCAGGAGGGCGCCGCAGGTGACCATCACCCAGACCACTCGCCGCAGCATGGCCGTGCGGCGGAGCAGCAACCCGGCGACCACCGCCAGGGCGCCGTCCTTCAGCAGGTTCTCGGCTTCGAACCGCCCCGCGGCGAAGTCGGACGCCGCCAGGAGCGAGGCCAGGGCGACGGCGGCGTAGAGGCCCACGAAGACCGCCGCCCGGCCGCCGCCTACGGGCCGCTCCCCCCGGGTCGCCCAGCGCACCGCGATGCCGAGGGCGACCAGGGCCAGCAGGGGCTGGAACACGGAGGGGGCGCCGTGGAAGTCGGTGGCCACGTTGGCCAGGTTGAGCACGGCGAAGGCGGCCATGGTGCCCACCGCCCAGCCGGCGTCGGCCACCATCAGCACGGCGACGAGCAGGCCTACGGCCCCGGCGACGGCGAGGAGCGGCTGGGGAAGGGCCACGGCGGCGAAGCCGGCACCCGTCCCGGCGATCAGGGCGGCGATGGCGAAAGCGGCGACGGCCCAGGCTGCCGGGGTCCGCGGGGCCTCCCAGGCGGCACCCGGGTGGGTGCCGGGGGTCATCCCGCCCTCGACACCCGCCGCTCGGCGGGGAACAGGGTCACCGTGGCGTCGGGTGGGCCGTAGGCGTCCAGGCGCTGCTGCATGCGGCGGCGCCGGCGCACCCGCGGCGCCCCGGCCAGCACGGCGATTCCCAGGCCGGCGAGCAATCCCAACGCCCCACCCAGGATGGCGGTCTCCACCGGGCCGCGATTGGCCGGCTCGGTCGGCACGGAAGCCGGGTCGAGCAGGGCGATGTCGTAGATCCGATACAGACCCACGAACCGGGCCGAGGCGGCGACCCCGACGGCGCCCGAGAGGGCAGCCGCTTCGGCGCCCGCCGGGCCGGTGACCCGGAGCTCGGCTACGTAGGCCTCGGGAGCTACCACGGCGGTGACCTCGTAGCCCTCGGGGAAGGCGCCGAGGCCCAGGGCGGCGGCCGCCTCGTCCTGCACCGCGGTGCTGGTGAGCATCTCCACGAAGGTGCTGACCAGGGCCCGTGCCCGGGCGGGATCCAGGGTGCGCACGCTCTCGGTGACGTCGGCGGTGGTCTGGTCCTGCTGAGGGGAGACGACGAAGCTGGAGACCGACTGGTAGCGCAGTTCCTGGCGTGACCCGAGGAAGTAGGCGGCGCCGGCGCCGGCGACCACGGCCAGCACCACGATCCACCAGGTGGAGCGCAGGGCCCGCAGCGCCGTGGTCCCGTCCATCAGGCGGCCCTCATTTGGCGCCCCGCTGGGCCAGGAC
>JALOLI010000019.1 GCA_025456165.1 Acidimicrobiia bacterium
TGCAGGTCGTCAATCAGAAGATCGACCCCTACATCAACGTCGACCCCGGCACCATGAACCCTTTCCAGCACGGGGAGGTGTTCGTCACCGACGACGGCGGGGAGACCGACCTCGACCTGGGCCATTACGAGCGCTTCTCGGGGATCAACCTCCGGCGCGACTCCAACGTGACCACGGGCTCCGTCTACCTGGCCGTGATCCAGAAGGAGCGGCGGGGCGATTTCCTCGGCGACACCGTTCAGGTGATCCCCCACATCACCAACGAGATCAAGAGCCGCATCCGCCGGCTGGGGGAGCGCACCGAGGCCGACGTGGTCATCACGGAGCTGGGCGGCACCGTCGGCGACATCGAGATCCTGCCCTTCCTGGAGGCGGTGCGGCAGTTCCGCAACGAGGCCGGGCACAGCAACACGGCTTCCATCCACGTGACCCTGGCGCCGTACATCGCCCCCAGCGAGGAGATGAAGACCAAGCCCACGCAGCACAGCGTGGCCGAATTGCGCAGCCGGGGCATCGTGCCCGACGCCATCGTGGTGCGCAGCGACCGCCCCATACCCGATGCGGCGCGGCGCAAGATCAGCCTCTTCTGCGATGTCCCCCTGGAGGCAGTCATCAATGCCGCCGACGCCCCGGACATCTACGCCGTGCCGGTGACCCTGCACGAGGGAGGCCTGGACGCGGTCATCTGCCGGCGCCTCGAGCTCACCACGCCTCCGCCCGACCTGGCGGTCTGGCGCGCCATGGTCGCCCGCATCGCCGCGGCGACGGAGCCGGTGACGATCGGCCTCGTCGGCAAGTACATCGATCTGCCCGACGCCTACCTGTCGGTGGTGGAGTCGCTGCGCCACGGGGCGCTCGCCGCCGGAGTGGCCCTGGATCTCCGGTGGATCCCCAGCGACGAAGTCGACGGGCTGCTCGCCGCCTCCTACCTGGACGGGGTCGACGGGATCGTCGTCCCGGGCGGGTTCGGGGTGCGGGGCATCGAGGGGAAGATCGCCGCGGTGCGCTACGCCCGGGAGAACGGGATCCCGTTCCTGGGCCTCTGCCTGGGCCTGCAGTGCGCGGTCATCGAGTTTGCCCGGCACCGGCTGGGCCTGGCCGAGGCCCACTCCACGGAGTTCGACCCGACGACCCTGCACCCGATCATCGATCTCATGGAGGAGCAGGAGTCGGTCGAGGAGAAGGGCGGCACCATGCGGCTCGGCCTCTACGCCGCCCGGCTGGCCGAGGGCTCGTTGGCCCGGCGGCTCTACGGCCAGGAGCTCATCTACGAGCGGCATCGTCATCGCTACGAGGTGAACAACCGCTATCGAGCCGACCTCGAAGCCGCCGGGCTGGCGCTTTCGGGGATCTCGCCCGATGGGCGCCTGGTGGAGATGATCGAGCTTCCCGGCCACCCGTACTTCATCGCCTCCCAGTTCCACCCCGAGTTCAAGTCCCGTCCCGATGCCCCGCACCCCCTCTTCGCCGGCCTGGTGCGGGCGGCGCGCGAGCGCCGGCGCGCCCGGCCGGCTCCTGCCGGGGAGCGCTCGCCGGTGGCCGAGCGGAGCTGAGCGCCGTGAGCGGGGCGGGCTTCCCGCTCCTCGGCCGGCGCTTCGTCGCCCGGGGCTCGTTCATCACCGTCGAGCGGTGCTACTACCTGGGTCGGGGCGTTCGCTGGACGGTACGCGACATCGTGCGCCACCCGGGTTCGGTCGCCGTCATCCCCTGGGACGGGCGAGAGGTCCACCTGCTGCGCCAGCATCGGGCCCCGGTTGGAGGGCCCCTGCTCGAACTGCCCGCCGGCAAGCGAGATGTCCCCGGCGAGGATCCGGCGGAGACCGCCCGGCGGGAGTGCGTCGAGGAGGTGGGCCTGCTCCCGGGCCGGCTGACGCTGCTGCACCAGGCCTACACCTCGCCCGGTTTCACTGACGAGCTCACCTGGGTCTACCTGGCCGAGGACCTGTCGCGGGTGCCTGCCGCCCCGCAGGGGATCGAGGAGGAGGCGGCGGCGACGGTCTCGCTCAGCCTGGAAGACGCCCTGGCGGCCCTGTCCGCCGGCGAAGTTCGCGACGCCAAGACGATCCTGGGCCTGTACGCCCTGGCGCGCCGGGTGGGCCGGTGACTCTCGAAGACCGCATCTCCGAGTACCTCGCCGCCCTGCGAGCAGAGCGCGGCCTCTCCGGGGCCACGGTGTCGGCTTACCGGCGCGACCTGCAGCAGTACGCCGCCTTTCTGAACGGCCGTGACCCCGACCCTGAGACCGTGGCCGGCTTCATCGCCGCCCTGCACCGGCGAGGCCTGTCGGTGGCGACGGTGGCCCGCCGCGTAGCCGCGGTCCGGGGCTTCCACCGGTTCCAGGTGGCCGAGGGGCTGTCCGGCGAGGACCCGACCGCACTGCTCGACAGCCCGCGCCGCCGGGCCGCGCTTCCCAAGGCGCTCGCCGTCGAGGAGGTGATCCGCCTGCTCGAGGCCCCCGACGGCGCCACTCCCGACGGAAGGCGGGACCGGGCCCTGCTCGAGTTCCTGTACGCCACCGGGGCGCGAGTGGCCGAAGCGGTGGCCCTCGACCAACTCGACTTGGACCTGGAAGAGGGAACGGCCCGGCTCACCGGGAAGGGGGACAAGCAGCGGGTGGTGCCGGTGGGGGGAGCAGCCTGCCGGGCCCTGGCCGCCTACCTGCCGGATCGCCTGGCATGGCGCCGGCCGGGGCGCGATCCCGGCGCCGTCTTTCTCAACATGAGAGGGGGGCGCCTCACCCGGCAGGGGGCCTGGGCGATCGTCCGCCGGCACGCCGTCCGGGCCGGCCTGGAGCCCGATCTGGTGTCCCCGCACGTGCTCCGGCACTCGGCCGCCACCCACATGGTGGAGGGGGGAGCAGACCTCAGAACCGTACAGGAACTCCTCGGTCACGCTAGCATCAGTACCACACAGGTCTACACCCGAGTGTCGCCGCGGCACCTGCTCGAGGTGTACGCCACTTCCCACCCCCGCAGCAGCTGAGGCCCAATGACAACTGCCACTCATCCCGAGGCCCATCTCACTCTCCTGGAGGCCCGCGCTCGCCTGCTGGAGCGCCTCACCCAACTGGGAGCCGAGGAGACGGGGGAGTTGCGCGCCGATGTCGAGTTCGGCGACGGCTTCGCCGATGCCGCGGCCGCCACTGCCGAGCGCACCGAGGTCCTGGGCCTGGTGGACAGCCTCAAGAAGAACCTCGACGACGTCGACTCGGCTCTGCGGCGCCTGGAGGAGGGCCGCTACGGGATCTGCATCAAGTGCGGGCGGGACATCGGGGCCGACCGCCTGGCCAGCCGGCCCGAGTCGGTGCTCTGCGTGGAGTGCAAGGCCAAAGCCGGGTCGTGAGACCGTGACCCGGCCCGCTCCCCGGGGCAGCCGGGCCGCGAGATGATCTCCGACAACCGCGTTCTCGACGTCGCCCTGCTGCTGGCCATTCTGATCCCCAGCGTCGTCTTCCACGAGGTCACCCACGGCTGGGTGGCGGAGCGCCTGGGCGACCGCACCGCCCGGCTCGCCGGCCGCATCACCCTGAACCCACTCCGCCACGTGGACCCCTTCGGTTCGCTCCTGTTCCCGGCGGTGCTGGCCGCGGCCGGGCAGAACGTCTGGGGCTGGGCCCGGCCGGTGCCCGTCGATCCCGCTCACTTCCGCCGGCCCACCGAAGGCATGGCGCTGGTCGCCGTGGCCGGGCCGGCAAGCAATCTCGTGCTGGCCTTCGTCGCTGCCCGGGCCGGGAGGCTGGTCGATCTGCGCTCCGCGGGTGGGCTGGCCGGCCTGGGCCGGGGGGTCTACTGGGAGGGGCTCGACATTGGGATCCGCACCAGCGCGCTCTGGGGGAGGGTGCTGGTCGCCTTCGTGGTGGTCAACTGCTCGCTGGCGGTGTTCAACATGCTGCCGATCCCGCCCCTGGACGGCAGCCGCCTGGTGCCGCTGGTGCTCCCGCCCCGGGCCCGCCCCGCCTTTGCCCGCCTCGCCCCCTACGGGTTCCTCGTTCTGTTCCTGATGATCGTGGCGTTCCCCGGTGCCCTCTCCTTCGTCGGCGGCGCCGTGGGCTGGGTCCTGCGGGTGATCGTGTGAGCGGCGGACCGGGCCACCTGGTGCGGCGCTTCTTCGGCGTCCTTGGGGCCCACCCGCTGCGGCCTGCGGAGCAGGCGTGGGTGGCGAGCCTGCTGCGCCCCGCGGAGTGGGCCCTGTTCTGGGGGCAGGCCGCCGCCGACCAGCGCCACGCCTTCGCCTGCGCCCGAGCCGCCCGAGCCGCCCTGCCCGAGCGTGACGACCTGGCCCGGGCTGCCCTGCTCCACGACGTGGGAAAGCGCCACGCCGACCTCGGCGCCCTCGGGCGGTCGCTGGCCACCACGCTGCGTTTCCTGCGCTTGCCCGCCCACGGGCGCCTCGCCGCCTACCTCGCCCACGCCGCCACCGGTGCCGCCGACCTCGCTGCGGCCGGGGCGGAGCCGGTGGTCGTGGACTTCGCCCGGCACCACCACGCCCCGCGTCCGGAAGGCCTGCCGAGTGCCGACTGGGATGTCCTGTGCCGGGCCGATCGCGATTGAAAGACGGCTCCGTCCCTGCCGGCGGCAATACCATGGCCGCTGCGCCATGAGCTACCAGGTGACCACCCCGGTCTTCGAGGGACCTCTCGACCTTCTCCTGAGGTTGATCACCGAGCGCCAACTCGAGATCACCGAGGTGAGCCTGGCGGGGTTGGTGGACGAGTACCTGGAGCACCTCGCCCGGATCCAGACGCTGGACCTCGAGGTGACCTCCGAGTTCCTCCTGATCGCGGCGACTCTGATCCAGATGAAAGCGCGCCGGCTGCTCCCGGGAGGGGCCCCGGTCGACCCCGACGAGGAATTGGCGCTGGCCGAAGAGCGCGATCGGCTGCTCAGCCGCCTGCTGGCCTGTTTGACCTTCAAGGACGTGGCCGCCGTTCTGGCTCACCGGCTGGAGGGAGCGGCCCGTTTCGTCGGGCGCGACGCCGGCATCGACCCCGGGATCGCGCCCCTGCCCCCGCTGCTGCGCCTCCCCTGCGACGCCGCCGCCCTCGCCCGCCTGGCGGGCCGTCTCCTCGAGCGGAGGCAAGAGCCCGACCTCGACCACCTCGACCTCGACCTGCCATCGGTGGCCGTTGCCATCGACCAGGTGCGGCTCCGCCTGGCGGCCGAGATCCAGATGGACTTCGAGCGTCTCACCGCCGGCCTGCACCGGCCCGTCGAGGTCGTCGCCTACTTCCTGGCCGTGCTGGAACTCGTGCGCTGGGGATTGGTCGAGGCCGCCCAGGAGCACCCCTCTCTGCCGATCCTCCTGCGCCACCGCCGGGAGGCCGCCACGGGCCTGGTGAGCGAATGGCAGACGTGAGCAACCTGCTCCCGGCCGTCGAGGCCATTCTCTTCGTCGCCGAGGAGCCGGTTCCCGTCCAGGAGATCGCCGAAGTCCTCGAGGTCCCGGCCGGTGACGTGGAGGAGGCTCTCGCGGCCTTGCCGGGGAGGCTGGCCGAGCGTGACTCCGGTCTCGTGCTGCGGGAGGTGGGGCGCGGCTGGCGCCTCTACACCCGACCCGACCTCCACCCCTATCTGGAGAGGTTCGCCGCCGGGGCCACCGCTGCCCGGCTCAGCCGGGCAGCCCTGGAGACGCTGGCGGTGGTGGCCTATCGGCAGCCCGTCTCGCGGGGGCAGGTGTCCGAGATCAGGGGAGTGGACTCCGATCACGCCCTCCGCACGCTGGAGCGGCGCGGCCTGGTAGACGTGGTGGGCCGGGCCGCCGGCCCCGGGGCCGCGGCGCTCTACGGCACCACCGACCTGTTCCTCGAGAAGCTGGGCCTGCGGTCTCGGGAGGAGTTGCCCCCTCTGGCAGACCACGTCCCGCCCGCCGGGGTGGTGGCCCGGCTCGAGGAGCCCTTCCGCCCGGAGGAGCCATCGAGCGACTCCAGCGACTGATCGCCCATTCGGGGCTGTGCTCCCGGCGAGCCGCCGAGGAGCTGGTCCGCGCCGGGAGGGTCACCGTCGACGGCGCCCCGGCACACCTGGGGCAGAAGGTCGACCCCGGGACGGCGCGCGTCGAGGTGGACGGAGTGCCTCTGCCGATTCGGCCGGGGCTCGTCTACTACCTGGTCTACAAGCCGGTCGGCGTGGTGAGCACGGCCTCGGATCCCCAGGGCCGGCCCACGGTGGTCGGACTGGTCCCCGCGGAAACGCGCGTCTACCCGGTGGGCCGCCTCGATGCCGACAGCGAGGGCCTCATGATCCTCACCAACGACGGGGACCTGGCAGCCCACGTCGCCCACCCCCGCCATGCGGTTCCCAAGACCTATCTGGCTCGCGTCGAGGGATCGCCGGGGCGAAAGGCCATGCGGGCCCTCACGGCAGGCGTCGAGCTGGATGATGGCCCGGGGCGGGCCCAGCAGGCTCGCCTGGTGGGGGAGCACGGCGGGCAGGCCCTGGTGGAGGTGGTCATGGGGGAGGGGCGCAAGCGGGAGGTGCGGCGCCTGCTCGCCGCCGTGGGCCATCCCGTTCTCAGCCTCGTTCGCACGGCCGTCGGCCCGGTGCACGACCCGGCGCTCCGGCCCGGTACCTGGCGGCCTCTGACCCTCGACGAGGTGCGGCGCCTCTACATGGCATGATGCGCCGGTGAGGTCGTTCTGCCTGCCGCGGAAGGCGTTGTGCGCCGAGGCCCGCGTCCCCGGGGACAAGTCGCTCTCCCACCGCGCCCTCCTGCTGGGGGCCATGGCCGCCGGGCAGAGCCGGGTGGCCGGCCTGGGGCCGGGCGATGACGTTGCCGCCACCGCGGCGGCGCTGCGCTCGATGGGGGTCGCAATAGGGGGCGGCAGGCTCGCTTCGCCCGGGGTGGGCTCCTGGACGGCTGCTCCGGGGCCCATCGATGCCGCCAACTCGGCGACCACCATGCGCCTGCTGGCCGGCGCCCTGGCCCCCCGGCCGTTCCTCACGACGCTCGTCGGCGACGCGTCATTGATGACCCGCCCCATGGGCCGGCTGGTGGCGCCGCTGGCGGCTCTCGGCGCCCGCGTGGAGTTGGGGGCGAGCGGCCGTCCTCCGGTCACGGTGGGCATGGACCGGCTGCACGGAGCCGCCGTGGCGGTTCCCCAAGCGTCGGCACAGGTACGCACCTGCGCTGCCCTGGCCGCCCTCCAGGCCGAAGGGCCCAGCGTCATCGACTCCCCTCCGGGGTTCCGCGACCACACCGAGCGCTGGCTGGAGGCCATGGGCCTCGGCCGCCGGCTCAGCGACACGAGGTTCGAGGTCCTCCCCGGCCCTGTGCCCCCCGAGCGCTACGACCTACCCGGGGACCTGTCGGCGGCCGCCTTCCTGCTTGCCGTCGCCGCCCTCCGGCCCGGGGCCGAGGTGACGGTCCGGGAAGTGACCCTCAACCCCGGCCGCACCGGTTTTCTCGACGTACTCGAGGCCATGGGCGCCCGGGTCCGCCAAACGACGACTACCTCGGTCCACGGCGATCCGGCAGGGGACGTGACGGTCACCGGGGATCGGCTTGCCGGCACGCGCGTGTCCGGGCAGCTGGCGGTGCGGGCGCTGGACGAGCTCCCTCTGGTGGCGGTCCTGGCCGCCGCGGCCACCGGGGAGACGATCGTCACCGGGGCGGCCGAGCTTCGGGTCAAAGAGAGCGACCGGATTGCCGCCGCCGTGAGGCTGGTCCGGGCCCTCGGCGGGGAAGCCGACGAGACGCCCGACGGGTTCATCGTCGCCGGCGGGGGCCGGCTGCGGGGAGGTATGGTGGCGGCCGGAGGCGACCATCGGATCGCCATGGCGGCCGCAGTCGCCGCGGCGGCCACCGAGGGTGAGGTGGTGGTGGACGGCTTCGAGGTCGTGCGGGTGTCCTGGCCCGGCTTCGGCGAGGCCCTGGAGGCGCTGTGGTCGTGACGGTCGACGGTCCGGCGGGGGTGGGCAAGAGCACGGTGGCCCGGGCGGTGGCCGCCGCGCTGGGCGTTCCCCACCTGGATACCGGCGCCTTCTACCGCGCCGTCACCCTGGCCGTAGTGCAGGCCGGGATCGACCCCGCCGACCCGTCCGCGGTCCTCGGGGTGGCCCGGGCTGCCCGCCTCGACTACGCGGACGGCGTGATGCTGCTCGACGGGGAGGCGGTGGCCGAGGCGGTGCGGGCCCCGGACGTGGTCGCCCTGGTGAGCGCCGTCTCGGCGTTCCCCGAAGTGCGGCGCGTGGTGGTACAGCAGCAGCGCGACTGGGTGGCCCGCCGCGGTGGCCGGGCGGTCGTCGACGGACGCGACATCGGCACGGTCGTGTTCCCAGAGGCCCCGGTGAAGATCTACCTCATTGCCGATGCCGCCGAGCGGGCCCGCCGTCGCGCCCGGGATGCCGAGGCCGCCGGCCAGGCGGTGGAGGCCATCGAACGCGACCTGCGGGCCCGGGACCTGGCCGATTCAACTCGGGAAGCCTCACCGCTGCGCCCGGCGGAGGATGCGGTGATCATCGACACCACCCGCCTTGCCGTCGACGAGGTGGTGGCGATCGTCCTGGGCCTGGTGGCCGAAGCGGGGGAGTAGCGGCCCCGGCCCGGCGGACGGGTCACCCGGCTGCCAGCAACTCCAGGGCCCGGGCCGCATCCCAGGCTCGGTCTTCGTCGAGTGGACCGGGCCGGCCCGGGAAGCGGGCAGCGCAGCCCCCCTCCACCGCTGCCTGGAGCGAAGCCAGCAAGGCGCGCAACTGAGGCGGCGGGGGGAAGTACTCCTCTTCGGTCGTCACGCTCACCACGGTGACTCCCCCCACCGGGGCCAGCGCGTCCACCACCGCCCGGACCGCACCGTCCGGGGCGGAGGCGCCGGCGGTGACCCCCACCACCCGGGCCGAGGCGAGCCAGGCGGGGTCGATCGAGCCGGGACCTTCGACGCGATGCGCCTCGGCGCCGGCGGCCCGCGCCACCCGGACGAGGGCCCTGGTGTTCGACGAGTTGGCGCTGCCCACCACCAGGACGAGGTCGGCCCGGGCGGCAAGGGCTTCGACGGCAGCCTGGCGATTGGTGGTGGCGTAGCAGAGGTCGCTCCGGCGGGCGGTCCACAGGGCGGGGAAGCGGTCGGAGGCGGCGCCGAGGACTCCTTCCCACTCGTGGTGTCCCAGGGTGGTCTGAGCCAGGAGCGCCACCTTGGCCGGATCGGGCACTGAGAGCGCCGCCAGGCCGGCCGCCGGGTCCACCAGGGTCACGGACTCGGGGGCCTCGGCCACCGTGCCCAGGGCTTCGTCGTGACCCTCGTGGCCCACGTACAGGATCCGGTACCCCGCCGCCGCCATCCGGCGCACCTCGTGATGCACTTTGGTGACCAGGGGGCAGACGGCGTCGACCACGATGGCTCCCCGCTCCTGGGCCTCCCGGACCACCGCCGGGGCGGAGCCGTGGGCCGACAGCATCAACGGGGCCCCGGGGGGCACGGCCCCCACGGTGTCGACGAACACTACGCCGGCGGCCTCGAAGACCGCCACGACGGCGGCGTTGTGCACTATCTGGTGATAGCAGTAGACCGGGGCAGGGAAGACCCGGGTCATCCAGGTCAGGGCCTTGATGGCCATCTCCACGCCGGCGCAGAAGCCCCGGGGCTCGGCCAGCAGCACTTGCTCCACCATTGTCGGAATGGTAGGTAGTGCCGCCTCCCAACCCCGGCGACCTATCCTGGGCCCATGCCCTTCCGCCTCTCCTCCTCTGCCGCCGCCCGGAGCCGGTGGTGAGCCGCCTTCCCGTCGTCGCGGTGCTGGGCCGGCCCAACGTGGGCAAGTCCACGCTGGTCAACCGCATCCTGCGCCGCCGGGCGGCAGTCGTCGAGGAGAAGCCGGGGGTGACCCGCGACCGCAAGGAGTTCGCCGCCGAGTGGGCCGGGCACCACTTCATCGTCGTGGACACCGGGGGCTGGGCAGTCAAAGGCGACGACCTGGTCGCCGGGATCCGTCAGCAGGCGGAGGCGGCGCTCGCCGCCGCCGACGTGGTGCTGTTCGTCGCCGATGCCACCACGCACTTCAGCGAGGACGATCGCGCCGTGGCTCGCCTGGTGCAGGCCTCCGGGGTGCCGGCGCTGCTGGCGGCCAACAAGGCCGACGGGCCCGGGGTGGACCTCGAGGTCGGGCACCTCTGGACCCTGGGGCTGGGGGAGCCGCATCCCATCAGCGCCCTGCACGGCCGGGGCACGGGCGACCTGCTCGACTCCCTGGTGAGCCTGCTCCCCGAGGCCGATGAAGCCCCGCCCGAGGAGCGCCTCCCCACCCTGGCGATCCTGGGACGGCCCAACGTGGGCAAGTCCACGATCCTCAATCGCCTGCTCGGGGAGGAGCGGGTCCTGGTGTCCCCCGCTCCGGGCACCACCCGCGACCCCATAGACGCGGTGGTCGACCTCGACGGCGAGCCGTTCCGGGTCTGGGACACGGCCGGCATCCGTCGCGCCAGCCGGGTGGACGAGGCCACGGAGTTCTACTCCGTG
>JALOLI010000227.1 GCA_025456165.1 Acidimicrobiia bacterium
GGGAGGCCGAGCAGAGCGGCGAACTGCTCCAGGTCGTGGTCCTTGCCGGTCCCCATGTGACCCCGCAACGCCACGTGGAGGGGGGTGTCGGTGACCTTCTCCCGCCGGACCTGCTCGAGGCAGGCCAGCTTGTAGAGCATGCCGAGGTCGATGTAGTACGGATCGGCCTTGGGGATCTTCCCGGCGCGCTGCTTGCCGTCGGGCAGGCCCGGCGGCAGCGTGGCCCGGGCCAGGCTGACCGGGGGGCTCTCCCCGGTGGGGTCGACGAAGGTGATCTGCTCAGCCACGGGGCCTCCTCGGTGCCGGTTCATCGTAGAGGCGGCTCTGGTGGGCCCACCACGTGTCGCCTCCGGACAGCGCAATGCTGCGGCGCAGGGCCGCTCTGACCCCGTCCACCATCGCCTGGGCCAGGCCGTCGGGGCGCTCCACCACCCGATGGCGGGAATAGGCGGCGGCCACGGTGTCGTCTCCGATGCCGATGCCGAGGACCACCGCGCCCCCGGCCTCCGCTTCGTCCACGGCGGCGGCGAGAGCCTCGACCGAGCCCCGGGTCATGCCGTCGGCCAGGGTGACCAGCATCCGGACCTGGGTGTTGCGCTGCGCCAGGCGCCGGGCGGCGAGGACCACGTTGAACTCGTCGACGTTGGCCGCCTTCTCGAACATCGAGACGGGGGGAGCCTCCCGGGCGCCGCGGCGCGCCTCGACCGCCGCCTCGGCGGGGTGGGATGCCGTCCAGAAGAGGCCGGCCAGCAGGTCCTGGGCCGTCTGCCAGCGCTGGTCGAAGGACTTGACGAGGTAGTGGTTGACGGTTCGGGCCAGGCGGTCGGCGTGGCTGCCCTGGCTGCGGCGCAGCGCCCCTTTGGTGAGGTGGGCCCGCTCGACGAAGGAGGCCTCGGTGTCGTCGGGCCGGGCGGCGACGGCCCGGTTGAACAGCGCCACCTCGAACTCCACCTGCAACTCGTCGCACAGCCGGGCGAGCGACCAGGCGCCCAGGGTGGCGGCCGCCATGGGCCACGGGGAGCGGCTCTCGCCGGCGACGAGCCGGGGCTGGAGCATGCTGGCCGAGCCGTCCACCAGCAGGCTCACCGCGTAGGCCCGCCGGGTGGGGAGGTCGCGCCGCTCGAACATGCGCTGGTAGAGGCCGGCGCCGAGGAAGAGGGCGGCGTACGGCGACAGGTCGCCGGCGTCGTAGCCGGAGCGCAGGCCGCGGCGCTGGTTGGCGGCGAAGAGCGGGTAGAGCTCTCCTGAGATGTGGCGCTGGCCCACGGCCCAGGTCCGGGCGGCGGTCTCGAGCGCCTCCCGGCCGGCCGGGGCGAAGCGGCGGAAGCGGTCGGGGAGCCCGGACACGATGAGCCGCCCGCCCTGTCCCGTGGGCAGGTGCACCTGGGGGGCCTCGCTGACTCTGAGGATCTGGTCGGTGGCCGGATCGCCGCCCTGCTGCGTCTGGTCGGGGCGGCCCTGGAGGGACTCCGCCCCGACGGCGCCGCGGGTCCGCTCGTAGGCGGCGGCGTCTTGCAGGGCGGGGGTGTGCAGGCGCACGGCATCGACCCCGGCGGCGATCTCGGCGCCTTCGGCTTCGCGGCGCGCCCGGGAGCGGGCGGCCGGCTCGGCGGGGGAGGCCTCGGTGAGCAGGCCGTGGTAGCGGGCGATGGCCAGGAGTTGGAGGGCGGCGGTGGCGGCCTCCCAGGGCCCGGCGGCGGCTACGGCGGTGGCGATGACGGCCTCGGCCTCGGCGAGGGCAGCGGCGACGCTCGGCATGGTGCGGGACTGGAGGTCCTCAACGGCCTGGTAGCCGCCGACGGCGAGGAAGCAGGAGAGGGCGTACTGGCCCATGGGGCGGGCCCGGCCCAGGGCGCCCGGGACGGCGCTGGCGTAGAGGTCGGCCAGCACCGAGCGCGCCCCGGGGTAGGGCCCCAGGCCGCGTGCCTCCTGGCGGGCGTCCTCGACGGCGAAGAACATCGCCTCGGCCGGCGGGCCGCCGGCCCGGTCGAGGGCATCGAGGAGCAGCACCGGGCCTTCGGGCAGGGGCTCGGAGGCGCCGGGGAACCAGTCCGCCGGCAGGGGGCGGCGCTCTTCGAGGCCGGTGGCGACCAGGTGCACCACCTCGTGGAGGGCCGAGGCCAGGGCCACCTCGGCCGGGGTGACCGGCGCCTGGCGGGCGTAGGCCGCCTGGAAGACGCCGGGGTCGAGGACGATCTCTCCCGGAGCGGCAGAAGCCTGCGAGCCGAGGCGCAGACGCAAGGCGTCGTCGCCCGACAGAGAGCGGGCGAAGCGGGTCACCGCCGGGGCCACTCGCTGGTAGCGGGCGACCACCGTCTCGATGGCCCGCTCCTCGGGCGGCAGCAGCTCGGTCAGCATGGAGGCTTCGCGCCGGGGCATAGCCCCTCATTGTCCCACGGCGGCGAACCTCAGAGGCCGATTCCGACGGCGGCTCAAGAAACCGGGCGCGAAGGATTGCGAAGGTTCACCGGAGTGTGATTAGCATATCTCAATCGTGGGCCGGATTACCCGGCCCACCGCCATAGGAGATAGCAGTCATGGTCAACAAACGCATCATGCGACTGAGCATCGCCCTGCTGGCGCTCGCCCTCTTGGTGACCGCCTGCGGTGACGACGATGCCGGCACCACGACCACGGGGGCCGAAACCACCACGACCGGCGCCGGACGAGCCAATGGGATCCTGGAGCTCGGCACCATCCTGCCGGAGACCGGGGATCTGGCCGTGCTCGGCCCGCCGATGATCGGCGCGGTGAACATGGCCGTGCGCGACATCAACGCCGCCGGCGGCGTGCTCGGCAACCCGGTGGCCTTCACCGCCCGAGACAGCGGCACCAACGAGGACATCGCCAATGCCAGCGCCGACGCCCACCTGGCCGCCGGCATCGATGCCATCGTGGGGCCGGCGAGCTCGCGGATCAGCCTGTCGGTGATCGACAAGATCACCGGTTCCCAGACCCTGATGTGCTCGCCTTCCAACACCGGGTCGGTGTTCACCACCTACGACGACAACGGCGGTTACTACACCCGCACCGCCCCGCCGGACTCCCTGCAGGGTCAGGCACTGGGCGACCTGGTGACGGCCGACGGCTACAGCGAGGTGGCGATCATCGCCTTGAACGACGCTTACGGCCAGGGCTTCGCCGACAGCGTGGTGGCCCAACTGGAGGCCAACGGGGCCAACGTCGTGGCCAACGTGGCCTACGACCCGAACGGGACGGTCTTCGACGCCGACGTCCAGCAGCTGGCGGACGCCGCCCCGGAGGCTGTGGTGCTCATCGCCTTCCCCGACACCGGGAGCGTGATCCTGCAGGCCATGATCGAGCAGGGCATCGGCCCCGCCGCGGTGCAGATCTACCTGACCGACGGCACCCAGGGCAGCGACCTGCCGACCAAGGTGGATCCCGCCAACGCGGG
>JALOLI010000228.1 GCA_025456165.1 Acidimicrobiia bacterium
CACCCTGGCCGGCCTGCTGCTCCCCGCGATGCTGCTCGGCCTGTGGTCGAGCCGTTTCCTGGCGCCGCGCGTCGAAGGAGCAGTGCTGCGCGCCGCCATTCTGTGGGTGTCGGGTCTGGCCGCCATCGGGTTGCTGGTGAAGAGCCTGCTCGGCGGGTGAGGTGAGGTCACCCCAGGGTGGCCCGACTGCACAGCGCCGAACACAGGCCGGCTCGGGTGCCTCCCTCCCCTCAATCCTCCCGCCGCCGCGGGAGGGGAAGCCGGACCCCAACCCACCTCCCCCGCCCCCCTACCCCGGCAGCATCGTCAGCAGCAGCCGCGACGGCTCCAGCGCCAGCAGCGAGTGTGGCTCGCCGGCATCGAGGCGCAGCCAGGCCTCTGGGCCCATCTCGAAGGTGTCCCCGCCGGCGCCTACCCGGAAGCGGCCCGAGACCACCTGCAGCAGCGCCGGGACGCCGGCGGTGTGCTCGGTCAACTCCTGGCCGGCATCGAAGGCGAAGAGCACCAGGCGCACCCGTTCGTCGTTGTGCAGCACCCGGCTCAGGGTGCCGGCTTCCGGGACTTCGGCGCGAGAAGCCAGATCGGGGATCAGCGTGTACGACATGGCCACATGATGGCCGGGCCTCGGGACAAGCCGACGGGCTTCAGCCCCGCGCCCCTGCCCGGTACCAATCGACCGTGCGGCGCAGGCCCTCCTCCAGTGGGGTCCAGGCCTCCCAGCCGAGCACCTTCTTGGCCCGCCCCGGGTCGACCACCGAGCGGGCGATATCCCCCGGCTTGGGGTCGACGAACTCGGGCCGAAGGCGGAACCCGATGATGCGGGCCAGCGTTTCGTACAACTCCAGCACCGAGGTCTCCCGGCCGCTGCCGATGTTGAGCAGGGCCCCGTGGCCGGCGTCGGCCGCCCGCGAGTAGGCATCGACCGTGTCCCCGACGTACACGTAATCGCGCGTCTGGCTGCCGTCGCCGAAGATGGTGGGGCGACGCCCCTCGAGCATCGCCTTGGCGAAGATGGCGGTGACCCCGCCCTCCAGGCCGGGGTCCTGGCGGGGGCCGAAGATGTTGGCCATGGCGAGCAGCACGTAGTCCAGGCCGTAGGAGGCCTTGAACCAGCGGAAGTAGTCCTCGACGATCTTCTTGGTGATGCCGTAGGGGGACTCCGGGTACTTGGGCGTGCGCTCCGTGGCCGGAAGCTTCGCCCCGCCGCCGTAGATGGCCCCTCCCGAGGAGGCGAAGACCACCCGGCGCGCCCCCGATTGGACCGCCGCCTGCAGCACGTTGATGGTGCCCAGCACATTGATCGAGGCGTCCTTGAGCGGGTCGTCGACCGAAGGGCGCACCTTGGACTGCGCCGCCAGGTGGAAGACCACCTCGGGGCCGAACCGGGCCGCCGCCGCCGCTAGTTCCGGAGCCCGGATGTCTTCGACCAGCACGCCCACGCGGCCGCGCCGCCGTGCCATGGCAATGTGGTCGAGGCGGCCCGACGACAGGTCGTCCACCACCAGCAATTCCCATCCCTGGTCGACCAGCAGGTCCACCAGATGGCTGCCGATGAAGCCGGACCCTCCGGTCACAATCGCCTTGCGGCCCATCTCCACACCTCCCCGGGGTCAGCGCCCCAGGCCTCGGTACTCCAACCCCGCCGCCGTCACTGCCTCCCGATCGAGCAGATTGCGGGCGTCGACCACCACCCGGCCCCGCATCACCGCCGCCAGCGCCGCCGGGTCGAGGGCGGCGAACTCCTCCCACTCGGTGGCCACCAGCACCACATCGGCCCCCGACGCCGCGGCCACGGCGTCGGCAACCAGTTCGATCCCGGCCAGTTGCGGGCGGGCGGCCGGGTCGTAGGCCTGCACCTTCGCCCCGGCGGCCACCAGGCGCTCCGCCAGGGCCACGGCCGGAGACGACCGGGTGTCGGCCGTGCCTCCTTTGAAGGCCAGGCCGAGAAGCCCCACGACCTTCCCCTCGAGGCCTCCTGCAGCGGCGCGCACCTTGGCCACCACCCGCTCCAACTGGTCGTCGTTGGTTTCGACGACGGAGCGGAGCAACTTGAGGTCGTGGCCGTGGGCCGCCGCCGCGGCCACCAGGGCCCGGACGTCCTTGGGGAAGCAGGAACCGCCGTAACCGGGCCCGGGGCGCAGGTAGTGCGGGCCGACCCGGGGGTCGAGGGCCAGTGCCCCGAGCACATCAGTCACATCGGCGCCCACCGCCTCGGCGAGATGAGCTATGACGTTGACGAAGGTGAGCCGGGTGGCCAGGTAGGCGTTCGCGGCGTACTTGGCGAGCTCGGCGGAAGCCGCCCCGGTCAGCAGCACCGGGGCCCTGAAGGGGGCGTGCAGCTCCCCCACCAGGCCGGCGGCCCGGGCATCGTCGGAGCCCACGACCACCCGATAGGGCTGGAGAACATCCTGGACCGCCCGCCCCTCCTGCAGGAACTCCGGGTTGATCACCAGCGGGGCCGTGCAGCCCAGTTCCCGCAGCGCCAGGGTCAGGCGGGCGGCCGTCCCGGGGGGAACCGACGACTTGATCACCAGCGGGGTGGGCGGGATCACGGCCGCGGCCACCGACCGCAGGGCGGCGAGCACAAAGGAGAGGTCGACCTCCCCGCCGGCGCCTTCGGGGGTGGGGACCGCCACGAACACCACCTCCGCCCCCGCCACCGCGTCGAGGTTGTCGCCGTGGAAGGTCAGCCTGCCGGCGGCCACCCCGGCGGCCACCAGTTCGGCCAGGCCGGGCTCGGCGATAGGTGCCCCGCCGGCCTGGAGAGCGGCCAACCGCAGCGGGTCGGCCTCGCCCACTCGCACCGTGTGCCCGGCGTGGGCGAAGCCGGCGGCGGTGGTGAGGCCCACGTAGCCGGCGCCCAGCACCGCCAGGCGGCGAGGGCCGTGATCGGAAGGAGAGTCAGCTGCCGGGGGCATCGGCCCCGACGATAACCACCACATCGGTGTCCCGGGGCACCGGGCCCTGCTCCACCCGTCCGTAGCCGAGGAAGGCCACGATCGCCTCGGCCTGCGAGAGGTGACGCGCCCGGGCCACGACCACAGTGGTCGTGTAGTCCTCCCGCCCGCTGTTGGTGGTCGCCACCACCTCCCAGCCGCCTGAGGTCAGCCGCTCGGCCAATGCCGACGCCGACCCGGCGACGCCGTTGCCGTTCTGCACTTCCACCCGGCCGTTGCCCTCCACGGCGGCGGTCAACGGCTCGCCGGCGCGGAAGGCGGCCAGGGCCTGCCCGGCATCGGGCTCATGGAGCACGACGTAGGACACCCCACCCTCCTCCGAGATGTCCACCGGCAGGGTCAGGGTGTCGAAGTTCTCCGGGCGCAGCGAGCGCATCTCCCAGGCCAGCTGGATGATCTCGTCCTCCCCCAGGGTGTCGTCGGCGGTGACGAACTGCCCCAGACTGTCCACCAGGTTG
>JALOLI010000229.1 GCA_025456165.1 Acidimicrobiia bacterium
GGTGTGGACCTCCCGCGCCCGTCCTCGTGGTCCGGGCGACACTAGCGGCACGACACGGTGAGGCCTCCCGGTGCCACAGGGATGCGGGTGTCACTGTCTACCCGAGCACCTCTATGGGACAGCGCACCCCCGGCGTCTCGGCCAACCGGGCGTCCCTGGTGAGCAACGAGGCCCCCAGCGCCTCCGCCAAGGCCAGGTAGCAGGCGTCGTAGGCCGTCAGGTTGTCTTGGAGCTGCCAGATACGCCGCAGGAGGAGAGTGCTGGTGTACACGGCGACGGGTAGCGCGAGGAGATCTCCGACGGCATCAGCGGCCCTCTCCCCGCTGAGCCCGCCCGTTCGCACCAGTCGGCGAAGGGCGGACAGCGCCTCGACTCGCAGCAGATCGGGAGCAGCCAGGCGCTCGCCCCGGAGGCGCTGCCGGCAGACCGAGCCTTCCTCGCCGTCGTCGGCCACGGCGGGCACGATCACCGAGGCGTCAACGACCAGCACGTTCTGCGGCGATGGCGGCGATGGCCTCGCGCCCGCTCATCCGGCCCCCATGACGCTCCTCGATGCGGTCGAGCACCTCATCGAGCGTCGGTGTCTCGGCCAGGAGGGTCAGTTGTGCCGCGAGGTACTGCTGCAGGGACTGACCGGCCAGCCCGGCCCGCCGCACCAGGGTCCCGTGCACGGCGGCGGGCACGTCGCGGATCTGGATGTGAGGCATGCATGCAGAATACATGCGCGACGGGAGCTTGGGAACCCCCTTGGCCCCGGGGCCATGCCCGCCCAGTCTCCGGCACCAGACCGCCAGAACAGCAGCCAGACCGACCCTGCCTACCCGACTCGCCACGCAAGGGATTCGCCTGGTAGTAGCAGAGTCCTACCTGCAGTAGTATCACGGTATGAAGCTCAGCGTCAGCCTCCCAGACGAGGACGTCGCCTACCTCGACTCCTACGCCGAACAGGAGGGCCTCCCCTCCCGCTCGGCCGCCGTACACCGCGCCGTTCGCCTATTACGTTCCGCCACCCTCGGCGCCGAGTATGCCGAGGCCTGGACGGACTGGGAAGAGAGTGGTGAGAGCGCGGCCTGGGAGGCCGTGGCTGCCGACGGGATCGGGGCTCCGGCGTGATGCGGCGGGGCGACATCTTCCTGGTGGACCTCGACCCGGCTCAGGGGTCGGAGGCGGCCAAGCGCCGGCCGGCCGTGGTGGTGAGCAACGATGGCGCCAACACCGTGGCCGCCCGCCTCGGGCGGGGCGTGGTAACGGTGGTGCCGGTCACCTCGAGTGTGGCCCGGGTCTACCCCTTCCAGGTGCTACTGCCCGCCGCCGACTGCGGCCTGCCGCGCGACTCCAAGGCCCAGGCCGAGCAGGTCCGCTCCGTTGCCGTAGCGCGCCTGGGACAGCGGGTCGGCCGGGTGCCGGCCCCGCTCATGACCCGAGTGGACGAGGCCCTGCGCCTGCACCTGGCCCTGTAGCAGATCGCCTCGACCCCTACCCCCGGCCCACGCCGTCCCGCTTGCCCATGACCCCGGCGCGGGCGTCCTCGATGGCCAGCGCCACCAACTCCTCGAAGCGGCCCAGCCACTCGGGCTTGCGCTCCTGCAGTCGGCGGCGCCAGGAGGCGACGAACCCTTCCAGGTCGGCGAGCAGGGCCTCGAAGGGCACCTCGGTGAACCGCCGCCCGAACAGGATGCGATTGCGCACGAAGTAGTAGAGGAGGACCTCGGAGGGCAGGCCGTCGGCCGAGCCGAAGCGGTGCACCGCCCGGGCTCCCGTGTCCACCGCCACCTTCCACCCGGCTTTCGCCGCCCGCACGCAGAAGTCGGTCTCCTCGAAGTACAGGAACCACTCCTCCGGCAGCAGGCCAACGTCCTCGAACACCTTCCTCCGGACGAGCATCGCCGCCCCCGGCACGAAGTCGACGAAGCGCATCTCCCGGCCGCGGCCCGGCGCCGTGCCTCGGCCGATCAGTTCGCTGCGCCCGCCGGCCTCCCAGACGATGCGCCCGCCGTCGGACTGGATCCTCGGGGTGGCGCTCTCCGCCTCCAAGATGCGGGGCCCGATGATGCCCACCTCGGGGTGGCGGCGCAGCACCTTCACCAGGCGCCGCAGGCTGCCCCGCTCGACGTAGGCGTCGGGGTTGACGATCCACACCGCCTCCGCCCCGGCCTCCAGGGCCAAGCGGATGCCCACGTTGTTCCCTCCGGCGTAGCCCAGGTTGCCCCCCGACTCCACCACCGAGGCCCCGGCGGAGCGCAGCCAGGCCACCTCACCCGGCCCGGAGGCGTTGTCCACCACCAGGCGGACAAGCGGGCGGTACCCCACCTTGCCCAGGGCTCCCAGGCAGCGCAGGGTGTCCGTCGCCTCGCGGTGGTTCAGCACCACCGCCCACACCGGAAACGCCCTCATCGCCGCAGCCCTTCCACCACGGCGGGGAGCGACTCCTCCCAGGGCGGCAACTCGGGCAAACCGAGCGGGCCCCGCCGCTCCGATCCGAGCACCGAGCAGGCAGGGCGACGCGCCGGCGTGGGGTACTCGGCCGTGGTGCAGGGGACGATCCGCCCCGGGTCCAGCCCGGCTCGCGCCACTGCCGCCCGAGCGAACCGGCACCACGTGGTCTCCCCCGTGTTGGTGAGGTGGAGCAGTCCGCTCACCCCGGCCCGCAACGCCGCCCAGGCCGCCGGGGCCAGGTCGTCGGCCATGGTCGGGCACCCCCACTGGTCGTCCACCACCCGCACCTCGCGCTCGGCCGCCAGGCGCAGCATGGTGGCCACGAAGTTGGGGTGAGTTCCCGACACCAGCCAGGAGGTCCGCACCACCAGAGCGCTCGGGCAGATGCCCAGGGCCGCCTTCTCCCCGGCGGCCTTGGAGCGGCCGTAGGCGTTGAGCGGGGCCACCGGCGACGACTCCACGTAGGGGGCCGTGCCGTCGCCGGGGAACACGTAGTCGGTGGAGAAGGTGAGAAACGGGATCTCTTGCACCGCCGCGTAGGCCGCCATCATCCCCACGGCGGTGCCGTTGACCTCGGTGGCCAGGTCTTCCTCCTGCTCGGCGCGGTCCACCGCGGTGAAGGCGGCGCAGTTGACGATGGCCTCGGGCTGCATCTCGGCCAGAGCGGCCATCAGGAGGTCGGCCCGGGTCAGGTCGAAGTCGCTCACATCCACGAATCGGGCCCCGGGGACCACCTTGCGGAAGGCGGTGCCCAGTTGCCCGGCCCCGCCGGTGACCAGGATCACGCGCCCACGATCTCCGAGCGCTCGCCGAGGGTGACCTCGACGAAGTCCGCCGGCGCCGGGCCGCGCAAGCGGGCGCCGCGCCCCAGCAGGGAGTTGCGGATCCGCCAGCCGAGCACCTCGGCCCCATCCATGACGATCGACCCCTCCACGGCGGCGTCTGCCAGGCGGCAGCCGTGGCCGATAG
>JALOLI010000230.1 GCA_025456165.1 Acidimicrobiia bacterium
GGCGGCGAAGCCGCTGCCGACGAGGACCGCCCGCAGGATCCGCATCCGCTCGGGATGGTCGCTCGCCTCCTCGGCCTCGGCCTCCCACCACCCGCCGGGCAGCCAGACCTCCACCTGCGGCCGGGCCTTGATGTTGCGGTACCAGTCGGACACCGCCCCGAACCCGGCCATCACGTAGAGGTCGCCTTCCACGAAGGCGAAGTTGAGGGGGGTGCGCCGGGTGAGGCCCGTCTTCCGCCCCGTGTGGGTCAGCACCAGGATCTGCCCGGTCACCCGGGGCCAGAACTGCAGCCACTGCCCCAGGCCCAGGCGGAACATGAAGACCATGAAGCGGTTCAGGTATTTGAAGACCTGCCGCATGCGGTCCTCGGCCTGCTTGGAGAAGGTCATGCTGGCAGGCAGTCTGCCCGCCCGACGGGGCAGCGGCCAGGGCCTTTGGGCCGGGGTCAGGCGGCGGGGACGGCGGGCGGGCGGCGGCCCAGCAGGGCGCCGGGCCCCAGGGGGCGGATGACCAGCCGGGGCAGCAGGAAGCCCAGGAAGGCGGAGGCGTAGGCCACCACGGCGGGCACGGGGCCCTTCAGCCAGTCGGCCAGGACCCAGGGCACCAGGAAGGCCCAGGGCACCGCCAGCACCGCCGCGCCCAGCGCCAGGCCGCGGCGATCCCGCTCCAGCGCCGGGAGGCGGGTCGCGGCCAGCTCCCACAGGAACGTCTCGGCCACGGCCAGGGGCAGGCCGATGGGGGCGGCGGCCACGGTGAGGATCACGATCCAGAGCAGGCTCCAGCCGAACCACTCCACGATGCCCAGCAGCCCGGGGTTGGGGGCTTCGGCGGCGGAGGCCCCGGCGGCGGCGCAGGCCCAGAGAAAGGCGCCGGTGGGGTAGGCGGCCCCGGCCCAGAGGAGGGCGTGGAGGCTGCGATGAGGCCTGGCCGGCGCCTCCTCGGCTACCGGAGGCGCCTCTACGGTGTCCATTGGGGCGAGTGTAAGGAGGTACGCGAATAGGTCCGCCACAGGGCCGGATGCCGCCCGACCGTGGGCCGGCATCCGGCGAGGGGCGGCGGCCTATTGGCGCACCCCCTTAAGGAGGTGCGTTCCCTGTGCCGGGGCTATCCCCTTTCGGGGGTGGCGCAGGCCGAGACGGCGATGGGGCGGCCGTGGACGAAGGGGGCGAGCAGGCCCGGGGGGAAGGGCTGGGTGACCGTCAGGCAGACCCGGGTGGTGGTGGCCGCGGCGGTGGCCCGGCGGCCGGCCCGGGGGCGGAACTCGATGGCCGTCTGCTCGGCGGTGCGCGCTGCGGCCGCGGGGTCGAGCCGGATCCGGCCGGAGTAGACCGCTGCCGGGTCGAGTTGGGCGGCCCCCGCCTCGGCGCCGGCGTCGGCGGCGAAGGAGGCCTCGCGCCAGGCCGCCCCGCAGCGCCCTACTTCCACGGTGAGTGCTACGGCCAGGGCCCCGCCCACCATCAGGAGGGCCAGGACGGGCAGCACGGTGCCGCGATCACTCACGGTTGCTCCGGTAGGGGCTGACGCCGACGACCACCCGGCCCACGACCACGGGAGCCACCTCGCCGTTGGGGCCGGCCAGGGGGACGCGTATCCGGACCGTGGCGGCCAGCCCCCCGATGGTGGGGCGGACCGCCACGCTCTCCGCCTCCGGGGCGAGGGCGCGGGCCAGCGAAGCCGCCTCGGCGGAGTCGCCGTACCGGGCCGCCCAGGCAGCGGCGACGGCAGCTGCCTCCAGCGCCCGCTCCCCGGCCGCCTCCAGGTGGGCGGCGGCGACCGCCCCTTGCAGGAACAGGGCGGTGACGAACGCCGCCACCAGGGTGTCGGCCAGGGCGCTTCCCCGGCTCACGGCGCCACCATTCGCGGAGCCGCTCCGCGCACCACGATGGTCAGGGGAAGCCAGTCGGGGCCCGGCGGCAGCCAGCGGAAGCGGGCGGTGGCCAGGGCGCGCCTGGTCCCCATCTCGATGCCGACCTCGACCCCGGCGGCCCCGGGGATGGCGGCGGCGAGGTCGGCGGCGAGATGCTGCTCTTCGACGGCGACCAGGGCGCCGGGCCGGGCCGCCCGCCGCGCCGCGGCTCCGACGGCGGCCTCGGCGGCGTGACGGGCAACGGCGGCTCCGGCGACCTGGACGATCAGGGTGAGCAGGATGAAGGCCACCACCAGGCCGGCGGTCCCTTCGATCACCGCCGAGCCCCGGTCTAGCCGAAGAAGCCGGTCAGCTGGCCGGTGATCGAGTTCCAGACGCTGCCGGCGGCGCTCCGCACCTGGGGGAGCAGGAAGGCGACGACCAGCACGGCGATCGCCGCCATGCCGAGCCACTCCACGGTGGTCACGCCGCGGTCGTCGTTCCGGTGGGAGGCCATCCAGGCGAACAGTGCGAGCACGGGTCTCTCCTTTCATGGGATCGGGACTCATGGGGTCGGGTTTCATGGGGACGGAGACGACAGGGCGGCGAGCCCGGCCAGGGTCGGGTACATGAGGAACAGCAGGGTGACGGGGACCATCAACGCCAGGATCGGGCCGTAGGCGGCCAGGGCCCGCCGGCCCCCTTCGGCGGTGAGGTCGCGAGCCAGGGTGGCGCGGTAGTCGACGGCGAGGTCGGCGAGGGCGTCGGCCAGCCGCCCCCCGGTGCGGTGGGCATGGCCGAGCAGGTCGTAGAGGCGGCCGGCTTCGGCGTGGGCGGTGGCCGCCGCCGCCCGGGCCAGGGCCTCGCCGAGGCCCCGGCCGGCACGGTGCTCGGCCATGGCCTCGCCCAACTCCTCGGCGGCCACGCCGGCCGAGCCCGAGGCGAAGCGCTCGATGGCGCCGCCCACCGACTCCCCGGCCAGCACCGACAGGGCGAGCGTGTCGGCGACGGTGGGCAGCTCGCGCAGCAGACGGGAGGCCCGCCCCTCGGCCGCCCGCTTGCGGCGGATGCGGTGGGCCAGCAGGCCGGCGGCGGCGCCGAGTCCGATGAGGGCCGGCGCCTGGGCAGGGATGGCGGAGGTGAACAGGTGCCCGGCGGCGAAGAGCGCCCCCACTCCCGCGCCGGCCGCGGCGGAGGCGGCCCGGGCGGCGGTGGCCGGCCCCGGCGGAGACCGGCGGTCCCGGCCGGCCGAAGCCTCGGGAGCGGCCCCCGAACGGAGATAGCGGCCGAGGCGCTCGCCCAAGCCGAGGGCGGGCCGGGCGTTGGAGATGAGGAAGACGGCGGCGCCGGCGAGCAGGGCGGCCAGAGGAGCAGCGCTCATGTGAACACCCGGGGCATGTGGGAGAGCCGGGCCGCCCGGCGCGACAGCCAGAAGCCGGCTGAGGTGGCGGCCAGGCCGGCCAGCACCACCACGGTCCCGGTGCGGGTGGAGTAGGCCGCCGCGGACTGAGGGTTGGTGGCGGTGGTCAGGAGGAGCAGGGCCCACGGCGCCGC
>JALOLI010000231.1 GCA_025456165.1 Acidimicrobiia bacterium
CGGTGACCCGGCAGGTGCGGGTGGCTTACTTCTGCGACGGGCAGGAGGCCACCATCTGGGGCACCGACGGGGCCGACACCCTCATCGGCACTGCCGGTGCCGATGTGATCGTGGGTCTGGGCGGCGAGGACACCATCTACGGCCTGGGCGGCGACGATCTGATCTGTTCCGGGGACGGGGACGACATCCTGTTCGGGGGCGACGGCGACGACCGGTTGCGCGGCGGCGCCGGGGACGACCGCCTCGTCGGCGGGGCCGGGGACGACCTGCTGGGCGGCGGGGCGGGCCGGGATGTGGTCGACTTCCACCTTGCCGGGGCGCCGATGACGGTGAGCCTGCTCGCCGGCACGGCCACGGGTGCCGGGTCGGACCGGCTGCGCCTGGTGGAGGATGTGATCGGCTCCCGGTTCGGCGATCTCCTGGTCGGCGGGCCGCGTCCCTCGGTGGTGCGGGGCGGCCTGGGCGACGATGTGATCCGCGGCGGCGGGGCCGGCGACACCCTGTGGGGCGGGGTCGGCAACGACCACCTGTACGGCAACGGAGGCGACGACTTCCTCTGGGGCGGCCCCGGCACGGACCTGCTTGTCGGCGGCCTGGGCCACGACACCCTCGACGGCATACCCGAATAGGTGAGCGAAGGCGCGGCTCCCCTCCCGGCCGCGGCGATCCGGGAGAGGAGCCGCGCCGCGTGGGTGGGGGACCGCCGCTGCAGGCCGGGCGGCCGTTGGTGGGCCAATCCGCGGCTGCTGTGGATAAGTCGGCTACGGTGGCCTCCGGTCCCGGAGGTACCAGCGCGCCATGCCCACGGAGACGGCTTCGTTCGGAGCGGGGAAGCGGGAGGGGCACGACGCCCGCCGCTTCTACTCCCGTCGCATGGTGCGTCCGGCCCCGGCCGCCCGTCCCGGCCAGCCCGTGGCCCCGCCGGCCGAGGTGCTCGATCGCCTGATCTGCCGCTCCTCGGAGGCCATGGAGGAACTGCCCGACGACTGCGTCGCCCTCATGGTCACCTCGCCCCCCTACAACGTGGGCAAGGACTACGACGTGGACCTCAGCCTCGAGGAGTACCTCGGCCTGCTGAAGCGGGTGCTGAGCGAGACCTACCGGGTGCTGGAGCCGGGAGGCCGGGTGGCGGTGAACGTGGCCAACCTGGGCCGCCGCCCCTACCTGGCCCTCAACCACCGGGTGGCGGCGCTGCTCGAGGACCTCGGCTTCCTGCTGCGCGGCGAGATCGTGTGGCAGAAGGCCCAGGGCGCCGGAGGCTCCTGCGCCTGGGGATCGTGGTGCTCGGCCCGCAACCCCACCCTGCGCGACGTGCACGAGTACATCGTGGTGGGCAGCAAGGGCTCCTTCCGCCGTCTGCGCCTGGGCGAGGACACCATCTCCCGCCAGGAGTTCCTGGAGGCGACGGTGTCGGTGTGGAACATCGCCCCGGCCTCGGCGCGCCGCATCGGCCATCCGGCGCCGTTCCCCGTCGAGCTGCCCCGGCGCCTGATCGAGCTGTACACCTTCACCGGAGACCTGGTGCTCGACCCGTTCATGGGGTCGGGCTCCACCGCGGTCGCCGCGGTGGAGAGCGGGCGGCACTTCGTGGGCTACGAGACCGAGCCCGCCTACCTGGAGATCGCCCGGGCCCGGGTGGCGGCGGCGCAGGGCCCCGCTTGATCCCGCCCGCGATAGGGTGAGGCTTCGTGGAAGCCGTCATCCGCCTCGAGGGCCTCACCAAGTACTACGGCAAGAGCCGCGGGGTGGTGGGGCTCGACCTCGAGGTGTACCCGGGGGAGGTCTTCGGCTTCCTGGGCCCCAACGGGGCGGGCAAGACGACCACCATCCGGCTGCTCCTCGACCTCATCCGGCCCACCTCGGGCCGGGCGCTGGTGCTGGGGAGCGAGCCGCGCCGTGGCGGCCCGGCCCTGCGCCGCCGGATCGGCTACCTGGCCGGCGACCCGGCCCTGTACCGCAAGATGACCGGCCGGCAGCTGCTCACCTACCTGGGGCATCGGCGCGGCCTCGACGGCCTCGGCCCGGCCGAGGCGCTGGCCGAGCGCTTCGAGCTCGACCTGACCCGGCCCATCGGCGACCTGTCGCGGGGCAACCGCCAGAAGGTGGCGGTGGTGCAGGCCTTCATGCACTCCCCGCAACTGCTGGTGCTCGACGAGCCCACCAGCGGCCTCGACCCGCTCATGCAGCGGGAGTTCTATCGCCTGGTGGCCGAAGCGAAGGCGGAGGGGCGAACCGTGTTCCTGTCGTCGCACGTGCTCGGCGAGGTGGAGCGCATCGCCGACCGGGTGGGCATCGTGCGGGAGGGGTGCCTGGTGGTGGTGGAGGGCCTGGAGGCGCTGAAGGCCAAGGCCCTGCGCCGCCTGGAGATCCGCTTCGCCGGGCCCGTCCCCCGGGAGGAGTTCGCCGCGCTGCCCGGGGTGCAGGACGTGGCGGTCGAGGGGACCCTGCTGACCTGCACCGCGGTGGGTTCCCTGGACCGCCTGGTGAAGGCGGCGGCCCGCTACGAGGTCACCAACCTGGCCATCCACGAGGCCGACCTCGAGGACTTGTTCCTCCGCTACTACGAGGGGGCCGGCGATGCTGCGTAGCGTCTTCGGCGCCGCAGTGTGGAGCCGCCGTCGCGGCCTGGCCTGGTGGGTGGGCGGGTCGTTCGTCTACCTGTTCTTCCTGGGCAGCGCCTTCCCCACCTTCGCGGACAACGCGGCCAAGTTCCAGGAGGTCTTCGAGAGCTACCCCGAGGCGCTGCGCGCCCTGTTCAACATGGTCGAGGGGATCTCGCTGGGGACCGGGCCCGGCTTCCTGCACATGGAGTTGTTCTCCTTCGTGCTGCCGCTGCTGCTGATCATCTTCGCCGTGGGGTTCGGGGCCCGGGCCGTCGCCGGGGAAGAGGAGGAGGGGACCCTGGACCTGATGCTGGCCGGGCCCCTGTCCCGGCGGCACTGGCTGGTTCAGCAGTTCGCCGCCATGACCGCCCTCACTTTCCTGATCGGCCTGGTGAACTACCTGGCCATCCTCCTGGCCGGGGCCGCCTTCGGCATGGGCCTGGACCCGGGGAACCTCGCCGGGGCCACCTTCGGGGCAGTGCTGGTCGCCCTGGTCTTCGGGGCCCTGGCCCTGGCGGTGGGCGCCGTCTCCGGACGCCGCGGAGTTGCCGTGGCCGTGGCCGCCGCGGCCGCTCTGGCCGCCTACCTGGTGTTCGGCCTGGCCGATATCGTCACCTGGCTGGGCACGGTGAAGAAGGCCTCGCCTTGGTACTACTACGCGGCCTCGGCTCCTCTCCTCAACGGCATGCAGTGGGCCCACCTCGGGGTGCTGGCGGCCCTGGTGGCGGCCCTGCCCGTGGTGGGCGGGGTGGTGCTGGACCGGCGCGACCTGGCGGTCTGATCAACCCCGGCGGCG
>JALOLI010000232.1 GCA_025456165.1 Acidimicrobiia bacterium
TGATGCCGTCGTTGGCCCGGACCTCCTTGAAGGCCTTGACCAGGTCCCTCACCTGCAGCGGCCAGTTGTGTCCCGCTTCGGCCATCCCGGCGTGCCTCCCGCGCGATCGGAGGGAGAGAATAGGAGCCGGCGGGGGATGCTCTTCCCGGGCGGCGCCCCGGTTATCCTCCCCCCGGTCTACAGGAGGATCCCGTTGGAACGCCGCCTGGTGCTGGAGGCGAAGGGCCTGCGCAAGGCCTTCAAGGATCTGGTCGCCGTCAAGGATGTCTCCTTCCACATCGCCGAAGGGGAGACCTACGGCCTGCTCGGCCCCAATGGGGCCGGCAAGACCACCACCATCAACATGGCCATCGGCCTGCTGGAGCGCGACGCCGGCGAGGTGCTCGTCGACGGGCGGGAGATCCGTACCACCTCCACCGACGCCAAAGCGGCCATCGGCTTCGTCCCCCAGGACATCGCCATCTACCCCGACCTCAGCGCCCGGGAGAACCTCATGTTCTTCGGGCACCTCTACGGGCTCACCGGCCGGGGCCTCGCCGCCCGGGTCGACGAAGTGCTGGACACCATCGGCCTCAGGGAGCGGGCCAAGGACCGCTCCGGCGAGTTCTCCGGGGGCATGAAACGGCGCCTCAACATCGGCATCGGCCTGCTCCACAAGCCTCGCCTGCTGATGCTCGACGAGCCCACGGTGGGGGTGGACCCGCAGAGCCGCAACGCCATCCTGGAGAGCGTCGAGCAGTTGAGCGCGGCGGGAATGGCGGTCCTCTACACCACCCACTACATGGAGGAGGCGGAGCGTCTCTGCGACCGGGTGGGGATCATCGACGAGGGCTCGATCCGGGCGGAGGGGACGCGCGCCGAGTTGGTGCGCCTGGTGGGAGAGCGGGACAAGGTGCGCCTCACCGCCTCGGGACACCTGAGTGGGGCCCTGGAGGCGCTGCGGGCCGTGCCCGGGGTGGTTGAAGCCACCGCCGGCGAGGAGAGCCTGGAACTGCTGGTGAACGAGGCCGACCGGGCGCTGGCGGCCATCCTGGCGGCGGCGGCGGGGGCCGGCATCTCGGTCCACTCCGTGGACGTCGACGAGCCCAACCTCGAGGCCGTCTTCCTGCACCTGACCGGCAAGGCCCTGCGCGACTGACCATGGCCGCCCTGCTGATCGCCCTCAAGGACCTGCGCCAGCGGTTGCGCGACCGCAGCGCCTACCTGTGGGGGATCGTGGCCCCGCTCGGGCTGGCGGCCATCTTCAGCCTGCTCTTCTCCGACCTGGCCACCGGGGGGGCACTGGATGTGCGCTTCGCCGTCGCCGACCAGGACGGGGGGACGGCGGCCCGGGCCTTCGTGGAACAGGGGCTCCTGCCCCTCGATGCGCAGGGGGTGTTCGAAGTCGAGGAAGTGGCGTCGGCCGCCGAGGCCCGGCAGCAGGCCACCGACGGGGATATCGACGCCGCCTTCGTCATCCCCGGCGGCTTCAGCGCGGCGGCGGAGGGAGCCGGTACCGCCGCCATCGAGGTCGTGGCCAACGTGGACAGTCCCATCGCCGGGCAGGTGGCCCTGGCGGTGGCCGGGCAGTTCGTGGGGGAGATCAATGCCGTGGGCACCTCCCTCGGGACCTACTTCACCCTGGTGGGGAGGGCACCCGAGCCGGGGGAGGCAGAGGCCCTCGTCCCCGAGGCGATGGCGGTGCCGGCGCCGCTGGCGCTGACGGAAACGACGGCCAACTCGAAGGAACTGTCTGCCGACACCTTCTACTCCGCCGGCATGGCGATCCTGTTCCTGTTCCTCACCGTCCAGTTCGGGGTGCTGGGCCTGCTCGAGGAGCGGCAGAACGGCACCATGGGCCGCCTGCTGGCCGCTCCCATCTCCCGCCGGGCCATCGTGGTGGGCAAGGCGCTGACCTCCTTCGTGCTGGGTGTGGTCAGCATGGCGGTGCTGGTGGTCGGGACGACGCTCCTGCTCGGCGCTTCGTGGGGCAACTCGCTGGGGGTGGCGATCCTGGTGCTGGCCGGGGTCATCGCCGCCATGGGGATCATGTTCGTGGTGGCCGCGGTGGCCCGCACCCCGGAGCAGGCGGGCAACGTGCAGTCGATCATTGCCTTCGTGCTCGCCATGCTGGGCGGGTCGTTCTTCCCCATCGCCCAGGCGGGCGGGCTCATCGCCAAGTTGAGCCTGATCACCCCGCACGCCTGGTTCCTGCGGGGCCTGGGCGACCTCGCCGCCGGGGGCGGCGCCGGCGCCGCCTTCCCCGCCGCCCTCTACGTCGCCCTCTTCGGCCTGGTCACCGGGGGCCTGGCCATGTTCCGGGTGGGGAAGGTCCTGACGCCGTGATCAAGATCCTCACCGTCGGCTGGGCCAACACGCTGCGGCTCTTCCGCCAGCGGTCGAACATCTTCTTCGTCTTCGTGTTCCCCCTGCTCATCATCCTGCTGCTCGGGGTGATGTTCGGCGGCAGCTTCGACGCCCGGGTGGCCGTCGCCGTCGAGGGGGAGGAGGGCCCGCTGGCCACCTCGCTGGTGGCCGCCCTCGACGCCCTCGACGACATCTCGGTGGAGCGCTTCGCCTCGGTGGAGGCGGCCACCGACGCCGTGCAGCGGGGCCGGGTCACGGCCGGGGTGCTGCTCCCCGCCGGGTTCGATGCCGGCCTGCTCGGGGGCGAGGCGGTCGAGGTGGGCTTTCTCACCCGGCCCGGCGACCAGAACGGGATGCTGACCCTGGAGGCGGTGCGCGAGGTGGTGGCCGCGACCGGCACCCCCGTCCGGGCGGCGCGCTTCGCCGCCGGGCAGGGCGTGGCCTCCTTCGAGACTGCCCTCCCGGTGGCCCAGTTGATCGCTTCCGGGGAGCCGAGCCTCACGGTGACCTACGCCACCGCCGGCGAGTCGATGTTCGAGGACTTCGAGAACCTGGGGACCTTCGACCTGGGGGCGGGGTCGCAGCTGGTTCTCTTCATGTTCCTGACGTCGCTGGCGGGGGCTGCCGACCTCATCCTCACCCGCCGCCTGGGGGTGGCGCGCCGCATGCTGTCGACGCCCACCTCTACCGGGGTGATCCTGATGGGCGAGGCCGCCGGGCGCTTCGGGGTGGCCATGGTCCAGGGCGTCTACATCATGGTGGGGACCCTGCTGATCTTCGGGGTCAACTGGGGCGACCCGCTGGGGGCCATCGCTGTGGTAGTCATGTTCGCCCTGGTCGGCTCGGGAGCGGCGATGCTCTCCGGGTCGATCTTCCGCAACGAGCAGCAGGCCGGTGGTCTCGGGGTGCTGCTCGGGCTGGGGCTGGCGGCGATAGGCGGGGCCATGGTGCCCATAGAGATCCTCCCCGACACGATGCAGACCATCGCCCGGTTCACCCCGCATGCCTGGGCCATCGACGCCTTCGCCGAACTGGTGCGGCGCGACGG
>JALOLI010000233.1 GCA_025456165.1 Acidimicrobiia bacterium
AGGGTGGCCCGCAGGTGCCGCTCCCCGGCGGCCCAGCCGATGGGGGCGATCCCCGCCCCGCCGGGGTAGCCGTCGTAGATGAACCACACCGGCCCGCCGGCGTCGGGGTGGAAGGCGGTGGAGAGGCCGCCGACGTCCCAGCGGTCACAGATGGCGAACAGGGGGAGCATGGCGATCGAGGTGTGCTCGGCGGCGTGCAGGGTGCCGGGGAGGGCCTTGGTGCCGATGCCGGCGTCGGCGAGCAGAGCCTCGTCCAGGGTGACCCAGAGCGCCTGGGTGGTGAAGCGGCGCGACGGCAGGTCGAGCGGTTCGTACCCCAGCACGGTGCGGTCGGCCAGGCCGCGGCGCTTGAAGCCGAGCACGTGGCTCTCCACCTCGACCTCGCCGTGGCAGTGGCCGAAGCGGCCCACCCGGCCTTCCTCCGCCACCCGGCGCACCGTCACCCAGGTCTCCTCGTGGGGCTGGGTGAACCAGGGCACCTCCCCGCGGCGCACCCGCACCAGGCGCTCGCCCAGGTCGAGGCTCTCCACCAGGTAGCCGTCGCCCTGGTGCAGGTAGACCGCCCCGGGGTGGGTCTGGCTGCAGGCCCGGGCCTCGTCCACCGTGCCCACCACTTCGCCCCGCTCGTCCACGATGGTGAGCGGCGGGCCGCCGGCGGTGCGGATGTCGATGCCGGGGGCGGGCGCCTCCCGGCGGTCCCAGTAGAGCAGGCCGCCCCGCCCCCGCGGGCGCAGGTCGCCGCTCGCTACCAGGTCGGGGGCCAGTTCCTCGATCTCCTCCCCCAGGAAGTCCCGGTCCTCCGCGGCCAGCGGCTTCTCGAAGGCGGCGCAGCCGGCGTGGGCGGCCAGCACCTGGGGGTTGGCCGGGTTCACTACCGCCTTCTCCGAAGGCCGGCGGAACAGCTCCCCCGGGTGATGGGCGTAGTACTGGTCGAGGGCGTCCTCCCCGGCGACCAGCACCGCCAGGGACTCCTCCCGGGTGCGCCCCGCCCGCCCCGCCTGCTGGCGGAAGGAGGCGATGGTCCCGGGGAAGGTGGTGATGATGGCGGCGTCGAGCGAGCCGACATCGATGCCCAACTCCAGGGCGCTGGTGGCGGTGACCCCGAGCAGCTCCCCGGAGAAGAGGCGCTGCTCCACCTTGCGCCGCTCCTCGGGCAGGTAGCCGGCGCGATAGGGGGCGATGCGGCCGGCGAGTTCGGGACTCAGGCGGTCCCGCGCCCAGCGGTAGACCAGCTCCACCCCTTTGCGGCTGCGGGTGAAGGCGATGGTGTGGCGGCCCCGACCCACCAGGTCTACCAGCAGGTCGGTGGCCTCGGACATGGCGCTGCGGCGGTCCCCGGATTCAGGGTCGTCGAGCGGCGGGTTCCAGATCACGATCTGCTTGGCCCCGGAGGGGGAGGCGTCGTCGTCCACGGTCGTGGTGGGGAGGCCGGTGAGCCGGGAGGCCAGTTCCCCGGGGTTGCCGATGGTGGCCGAGGAGAACACGAAGGTGGGGTTCGCCCCGTAGTGGGCGGCCAGGCGGCGCAGGCGGCGCAGCACCAGGGCCACGTGGCTGCCGAAGATGCCCCGGTAGGTGTGGAGTTCATCCACTACCACCAGACGCAGGTTCCCCAGGAAGCGGGCCCAGCGGGCGTGGCCGGGGAGGATCCCGATGTGCAGCATGTCGGGGTTGGTCAGCACCGCGTTGGCGTGGCGGCGCACCCAGGCCCGGGCCTCCTGTTCGGTGTCGCCGTCGTAGACCGCCGGCACCAGTTCCTTGAGACCCAGTCGGTACAGAGAGGCGAACTGGTCCTGGGTCAGGGCCTTGGTGGGGAAGACGAGGAGGGCGGTGGCTTTGCGATCGGCCAGCACCGCCTCCGCCAGGGGCACCTGGTAGCACAGCGACTTGCCCGAGGCGGTCCCGGCGGCCACCACGGTGTGGGCGCCGCTCCTGATCAGGGAGACGGCCTCTACCTGGTGGCGATAGAGGCGGGTGATGCCCCGCTCGGCCAGGACGGCAGCCAGGCGGGACGGCAGGGGCGGGTCGAGGTCGCCGAAGACGGGGTCGCGAGCCGGGAACGCCTCGACGTGGGCGATGCGCCCGGCGGCGTCGGGATCCTCCAGCCAGGCGGCCACCACGTCCTTCACGGCGGGGATGGTATTGGGCTGGGACGCCCGGCCCTGCCCCGGCAAGGTGGCCAGGGCCGGGGGTGTCGGCGAGGCCCGGCGGCGGCGCTATCGTGAAGCGGCCGAGTGGGGAGTATCCCAAGAGCGCGCAGCAACAGGCCGAGAGACCGTGGTCTTCCCGGCCCGCTGTGCGCTCACAGGCGTTGCCGTCAGCACGGGCCCCGCTGCGAAGGGCTTCGGCAGCGCCACCCGGGTTCCGGGGCGGAGAGACCCTCGGCTGTCAAGAGCAGCTGAGAGGAGTCCTCGTTGAGCGTCCCGATCCTCGCCTGGATCGCCGTCTTCGCCGTCATCGTGGTGATGATCCTCATCGACCTGCTGGTGTTCAATCGGCGGGCCCACGAGGTGCGGGCGCGCGAGGCCGCCGTCTGGTCGGGGGTGTGGGTGGCTCTCGGCCTGGGCTTCGCCGGGATCGTGGCCTGGCACTGGGGGGCGGACTACGCCGGGCAGTACCTGGCCGGTTACCTGCTGGAGAAGAGCCTGGCGGTGGACAACCTGTTCGTGTTCGCCGTCATCTTCGCCGCCTTCGGTGTTCCTCTCCGCCACCAGCACCGGGTTCTCTTCTGGGGGGTGGTGGGGGCCCTTCTCCTGCGGGCCGGGTTCATCGCCGGCGGGGTGGCCCTGCTCGACCGGTTCCACTGGGCCATCTACTTCTTCGGGGCGCTGCTGTTGTGGACCGCCTGGCGCACCTGGGTGCACCGCGACCGCGACATCGACGACTCGAGCCCGATGCTGGAGAAGATGCGACAGCGGTTCCCGATGACGCCGCGCATCCACGGGCAGCACTTCTTCGTCCGGGACAACGGCAAGCTGATGGCCACCCCGCTGTTCGCCGCGCTCATCGCGGTGGACGTAGCCGACGTGGTGTTCGCCGTGGACTCCATCCCGGCGATCCTGGCGGTGACCAAGGAGCCGTTCCTGGTCTACACCTCGAACGCCTTCGCCATCCTGGGCCTGCGGGCCATGTACTTCTTCCTGGCCATCATGATCCGGCGCTTCGAGTACCTCAACATCGGCCTGGTGTTCATCCTGGCGTTCGTGGGGATCAAGATGATGATCGTGGACTGGGTGGAGATACCGATCTGGGTCTCCCTCAGCGTGATCGTCGTCATCCTGGCGGCGTCGGTGCTCTTCTCCCTGTGGCTGCCGCGAGCCGGGAAACCGGAGGCGGCCCCCCAGCCGGCAGAGGAGGGCTGAGGGCGGCCGCGATCACTCCTCCGGGGTGATGATCCCGTCGGCCAGGTCGGCGTAGATGTCCTCGGCCTCGGGGTCGAGGTAGACCACGCTGGCAGCCCCCGCCGTGCCGATCGTGCCGGGGAGGACCAGGTTGACCACCGCCTCCGGGTCCATCTCGTAGGCCCCGGCCGCCAGGGTCAGCAGGTCGCCGGGGGCGAGATCGGTCCAGGTGTACTGCGACAGCAGGGCCAACAGTTCGGGCAGGTCGAGGCTCCCTCGCGCCTGCACCCCGGCCAGGCCGGCGGCTATCACCAGGCCCTGGTGATAGGAACGGGTGAAGTCGCTGCCCGAGATGTGGCGGTTGCGGGAGAAGGCCAGGGCGTCCTGGCCGAGCAGCAACTGGAGGCCGGCGCTCAGGAAGGCGCTCGACTTGGGGTCGTTCATGGCGAAGGGCACCTCGACCATCACCCCGCCGAAGGTGTCGACCAGGCGCCGGAAGGAGCGGAAACCGGTCACCAGATAGCCCTCGATGGGCAGGCTGGTCAGGTCACGGGCGATCTGCACCACAGCGGCAGAGCCGGCTCGAGCGTTGACGTGGGTCAGCTTGTCGTTGCCGTAGGGGGCGGCCACCCAGGAGTCGCGCGGGAAGCCGACGATGGACCCGGAGCCG
>JALOLI010000234.1 GCA_025456165.1 Acidimicrobiia bacterium
GTTGCTCTTGGTGGCCGGGGTCTTCTACTGGAACACCCGGGTGGCGGCCGCCCGGGCCGACGTCGAGGTGCAGCGGGAGATCAACTCCGGCCTCGAGCAGGAGGTGGCCTCGCTGGCCGACGCCGGGGCCCTGCTCGCGGAGTTCCAGGCAAAAGCGGCACTGGTCCAGGAGGCGTTGGTCAACGACGTCGATTGGGGCATCTTCCTCAACGACCTGTCCCGGCTGCTCCCCGAAAGGGTGTGGGTGGAGTCGTTCACTGGCAACATCGTCGAGGGCCAGGGCGCGACGATCGTCGGCGAGGTGACCTTCAGCGGGGTCGGGTTCGACTTCCCCGACCTGTCGGAGTGGCTGCGCACTCTCGACTCGGGGGGGTTCTCCGGTATCGCTGGGCCATGGTTGAGCACCGCATCGGAGAGCACCATCGGGGAGGAGGCCGTGGTCAGCTTCACCTCCACGGCCGTGCTCACCACCGGGGCGGTCACCGACCGCGCCCAGGAGCTGATCCCGGAGGTGCCCTGACGTGAGGCGCTGGGTGATCCTCGGGCTGTTGATGGCGCTGCTGCTGGCAGTGGCCTGGTGGTTCTTCTTCATCTCGCCGCGCAATGCCCGCATTGCCGAGGCCGGCGACGACCTCGAGGCGGCCCAGGATCAGGAGATGGCGCTGCGCGCCCAGGTGGTCCAGTTGCAGGGCATCCGCGATTCGGAGGTGGAGTACCTCGCCGGCATCGGGCAGCTCGAGACGCTGATCCCGGACCAGCCCCTCCTCGACGAGTTCATCGACGAGGTCTACGCCCTGTGCGGCAGCACCGGAGTCGAGTTGCTCAACATGGCGCCGGCGCTGCCGGTCCCGGCGGTCGACTCGTTGCTGCGCCAGTTCACGGTGACGGTCACCATCGACGGGGAGTTCTTCGAGGTGCTGGGATTCCTGTTCGGTGTCATGGACATGGACCGCCTGGTGCGGGTCGATTCCGTAGCCGTGTCCTCAGGGCAGGACGAGGCCGGGGCCACCTCACTGTCGGTGAGCCTCAGCCTGCGCGCCTTCACTCTGGCGGATCTGGTGCCCGTGGAGGCGCCGCCGGCGGACCCGGGCACCGGGACCCCGGACGACGGGACGACCGGCGGCGAGACCCCGCCCGAGGCGCAGACGACGATCGTTCCTTCGACGGTGGCGACCACCACGACCCCGAGCGCGGAGGGCTGACATGGGACGCGGCACCCTGCGGCGCACCCTCGTGGCGGTCCTGGTGGCCGTGCTGCTGGTGGGTACGGCCGGGGCCTCGGTCTGGCTGATGGCCTCGTCGGGGGTGCTGTCCCTCGGCGGCGACCGGCAGTTGCCCGGAGCGCCCGAGAACGGCGGGCAGAACGCGGGCGGGGTGACGATCCCGGCGGCCGGCGGCTTCCGCGTGGCGCAACCCCGGGACCCCTTTGCCCCGCTGATCACCTCACCCACGAGCACCACGGTCCCCGACGGGTCCACCACGACCGGCGGCGGGTCGACCACGACCACGACCGGCGGCGGGTCGACCACGAGCACCACCGGTGGTGGCTCGACCACGACGACGACCTCCGGGGGGAGCACGACGACCACCACCAGCGACACTCCGACGGGCAAGCGAGTCTCGCTGCTCGAGATCCGGGACGAGAGCGGGGTCAAGAAGGCGGTGCTCACCGTCGACGGGCAGACTTACACGGTCGGGGTGGGCGACACCTTCGCCACCGACTTCAAGGTGATCAGCCTGGCAACCAGCAGCGGCGTGTTCATGTACCGCGACAGCGTGTTCACCCTGGCGGTGGGCCAGTCGATCATCAAGTAGCGGCCGGCGCCCCGGGGGTACCATCGCGCTCGTGCTGCGCTTCCTGACTGCCGGGGAATCCCACGGGCCGGGCCTGGTGACGGTCGTTGAGGGCTTGCCGGCGGGGCTCCCGGTCACCGCAGCCGGCCTCTCTGCCGAGCTGGCCCGGCGGCGCCGCGGCCACGGGCGGGGCCGGCGCATGGCGCTGGAGGCCGACGAGCTGGAGATCCTGGGAGGAGTGCGTTTCGGGCGCACGCTTGGCGGGCCGGTGGCGGTGTTGGTGCGCAACTCCGAATGGCCGGAGTGGCAGGAGGTCATGGCCCCCGCTCCTGGTGCTGCTCCGGCGGTCGCCCTGACCACGCCGCGCCCCGGCCATGCCGACCTGGCCGGGATGCTGAAGTACGACACCCACGACGCCCGGGACATCCTGGAGCGGGCTTCGGCGCGCGAGACCGCGGCGCGTACGATCGCCGGGGCGCTGGCCCAGGCCCTGCTGGCGACTGCTGGGGTAAGTGTGCTCAGCCACGTCGTGGCCATCGGCAAGGTGGCGGCCGGGGGGCGCTTGCCCGAAGCGCGGGATCGGCGCCGAATCGATCGGTCCCCGGTGCGCTGCCTCGATCGTGAGGCGGCGGCGGAAATGGTGGCGGAGATCGACCGGGCGCGCCGGGCCGGGGACACCCTGGGGGGCGTGGTGGAGGTGCTGGCTTTCGGGGTGCCGGCCGGGCTGGGCAGCCACGTCCATTGGGACCGGAGGCTGGACGCGGCGCTGGCGGCGGCGGTCATGTCGATCCCCGGGATCATGGGTGTCGAGGTGGGCGATGGGTTCGCCCTGGCCTCCCGGCCGGGGAGCGAGGCCCACGACGGCATCGGCTACTCGGAAGGCGGCTTCGTGCGCTCGACGACGCGGGCGGGGGGAATAGAGGGCGGGATGAGCACCGGTCAGGTCGTTCGCCTGCGGGCAGCCATGAAGCCGCTGTCGACCCTGCGGGTTCCGGCAGACAGCGTGGATGCCGTCACCAAGCGCCCGGCCCGGGCCCTGCGTCAGCGATCCGACACTTGCGCCGTGCCCGCTGCCGGGGTGGTCGCCGAGCAGATGGTGGCCTGGGTGCTGGCCGCCGAGATGGCGCGCTCGTTCGGCGGCGACACGGTGGCCGACTTCAGCGGGGCGGTGGAGGCCTACCGGCGCCGCCTCGCCGGGTTCTAGTGGCCACCCTCTGGCTGGTGGGCATGATGGGGGCGGGCAAGAGCACGGTGGGGCCCCTGGTGGCGGAGGGACTGGGGCGTCCCTTCGTGGACCTCGACGAGGTGATCGCCGTTGCGGCGGGCCGGTCGATCGCGGCGGTGTTCGCCGCCGAAGGGGAGGCCGGGTTCCGGCGCCGGGAGGCGGCGGCACTGGAGGCCGCCGCGGGTACGGAGGCGGTGGTGGCCTGCGGCGGCGGCATCGTGGTGGACCCGGCCAACGTGGCGCGGCTGCGACGGAGCGGCCTGGTCGCCTGGCTGGCCGCTCCGGCCGCCGTGCTGGCGGAGCGCGTCAAGGACGGGGCGGGGCGCCCCCTGGCCGGCGAGGGGGG
>JALOLI010000020.1 GCA_025456165.1 Acidimicrobiia bacterium
ATCCAGGCGGTGCCCCCGAGGAGGCAGAAGGGCACGTCGGCCCCCAGGCCCGGGGCGAGCCGGTCCCGGTCGGCGAGGCCCACCCCGAACCGGGCGCCGGCCAGCACCAGTGCGGCGGCGGCGTCGGCGCTCCCGCCGCCGAGGCCGGCGGCGAGGGGGATGTGCTTTTCCAGGGTGAGGGCGGCCGATAACGGGCGACTGGCGGCGGCCCGCACGGCTTCTACCGCCCGCCAGGCCAGGTTCGACTCGTCGGCGGGGGCCGGCAGGCCGGTCACAGTGAAGGAGTCGGCCGATGCTGGCTCCAGAGCCAGCCGGTCCGCCCAGTCGATCGACTGCGCCAGCGACCGCAGCGGGTGCCGGCCCGAGGCGTCCCGGGCCCGAACCCGCAGGCTCAAGTTCACCTTGGCGTAGGCCTCAGCGCGCATCGGCCACCTCCGCCAGGCGAAGGTAGTCCTCGGGTGAGAGCTCCTCGGCCCGCCGGGTGGGCTCGATGCCCGCGGCGGCCAGCACCGCCGGGGCATCCGGCAGAGCCGCGGCCAGAGAGCGGCGCAGCATCTTGCGCCGCTGCCCGAAGGCCGCCGCGGCGAGCGCCACCGCCCGTTCCGCCCGGGGAGACGCCGGCAGGCGATCGATGACCGCCACCGCCGACTCCACCCGCGGCAGCGGCAGGAAGACGGTGGCCGGGACCCGGAAGGCGACCTCGACGCTGCCGTGCAATCGAACTACCACGGACGGCAGACCGTAGACCCGGCTTCCCGGGCGCGCGGCGAGGCGCTCCACCGCCTCGCGCTGCAGCATGACCACGAACCGGGTGATCGCCGGGGCCTCCCGCAGCAGCCGCAGCAGCAGGGGCGTGCCCACGTTGTAGGGCAGGTTGGCCACCATGACCCAGGGGCCCTCCCCCAGCCCTTCCGGGTCCAGCCCGGAGGCGTCCTCGTAGCGAACCTCGACCCCCGCCACCCCGGCCAGCGCCGCCTCCAGGACGGGCCGCAGCCGGTGGTCGATCTCATAGGCCAGCACCTGCGCCCCGGCGGCGGCCAGGCCGCGGGTGAGGGTGCCGGCCCCGGCCCCGATCTCCAGCACCCGGTCCCCCGGCCCGACCCCGGAGACGGCCACGATGCGGCGCACCAGGTTGGGATCGACCAGGAAGTGCTGGCCCAGTTCTTTGCGGGGGTGCACCCCGTGCTCCGCCAGGAGGCGGGCGGTGGCCCCTCGCCCCAGGGGATCCTCGGAGCGCGCCTCAGCCACCGCGGAACACCCGCAGCGCCGTGGCCGCCGTCGTCCGGGCCACCTCGTCCGGCGCCACCCCCCACACCCGGGCCAGGGCCTCCCCCACCGCCACCACGTTGGCCGGCTCGTTCGGCTGGTCCCGGTGGGGGGGCGGGGTCAGGTAGGGGGTATCGGTTTCGATCATGGTGCGCTCCGGGGGCACCAGCGCCGCCGCCCGGCGGACGTCCTCGCCGGCGGGGTAGGTGAGCGGCCCGGCGAAGGAGAAGACCACTCCCAGGGCGGCGAACCGCTCCGTCCAGCGCGGCCCGCCGGTCCAGCAGTGGAGGACGCTGCGCGGCCCGACGCCGGCGCGCTCGATCTCGGCGTGTAGTTCGGTGAAGGCGTCGCGGCAGTGGAGCACCAGGGGCTTGCCCAGGTCCTCGGCCAGGGCGAACTGGGCCCGGAGCGCCGCCACCTGGTCTTCCCGGGGAGAGAGGTTGCGGTAGAAGTCCAGGCCGCACTCCCCCACCGCCACCCCGGCGGCCGCCAGGGCGGCGATCCGCTCGGCCTCCTCGGGCCAGCGGGAGGCGTCGTGCGGGTGGAGCCCGGCAGTGGCGAACACCACTCCGGGATGCGCCGCGGCCAGCGCTCTCGCCTCCTCCGAGCCGGCGGCATCGGTGCCGGGGCAGACCAGCCAGGAGACGCCGGCGGCGGCGGCCCGGGCCAGCAACTCCTCCGGGCCTCGCCCGGCGAGGTGCAGGTGACAGTGGCTGTCGACCCAGGCAGTCACGCCGTGAGGCGCGGGAAGAGGGGCGCCGCTTTCTGCACCGGGAGGCCGCCGGGGTAGCCGCCCCAGGCGGCGGCGGCGGGCAGGCGCTGCTCCTCGGGGGAGCCGGGCAGGCCGAGGCGGCGCCAGATCTCGGTGCAAGACCCGGGAAGGGCGGGAGAAGCGAGCAGGGCCACCAGGCGCAGCACCTCGAGGGCGTCGCCCAGCACCCCCTCCACCGCCGGGCCGGGATCCATCTTCCAGGGCTCGTTGGCCTCGAGGAAGGCGTTGGCCTCGCGGATCAGCCGCCAGGTGGCTTCCAGGGCCTCCGACGGCGCCACCCGCTCCCAGGCCCCCGCCGCCTCCTCGTAGGCGCGGGCGGCCGCCTCGGCCAGCGGGCTCCCGGCTCGCGGAGCCGGCCCCACCCCGCCGCACTTGGAGGCGACCACCGCCGCTACCCGGGCGGCCAGGTTGCCCAGGTTGTTGGCCAGGTCGGCGTTGTAGCGGGCCATCATGCCCTCGAAGGAGAACTCGCCGTCGGGCCCGAAGCGCTGATCGGCGAGGAAGTGGTACCGGAACCCGTCGACGCCGAAGGTCTCCACCAGGGTGGCGGGAGCGATCTGGTTGAGCCGCGTCTTGGACATCTTCTCGCCGCCCACCAGCAGGTAGCCGTGGACGTGCACCGACCGGGGCGGCTCCAGCCCGGCCGACAGCAGCATCGCCGGCCAGTAGACGCAGTGGAACCGCAGGATGTCCTTGCCGATCAGGTGGCGCGCCCCCGCCCAGCGGGCCGGGAAGGCCGGGTCGGCGGTGCCGTACCCGGCGGCGGTCAGGTAGTTGGTGAGGGCATCGAACCACACGTAGGTGACGTGGCGGGGGTCCCAGGGCAGCGGGATCCCCCAGTCGATCGAGGTCCGGCTGATCGAGAAGTCCCTGAGGCCCTGGCGGATGAACCCCAGTGCCTCGTTGCGCCGGATCTCGGGCTGCACGAAGCCGGGATGGGCGTCGTACCAGTCGAGCAGTTCCTGCTCGTAGCGGCTCAGCTTGAAGAAGTAGTTCTCCTCCTCCATGCGGATCACGGGGCGGCCCTGGCGCTCCAGCTCCGGGACCTCTTCGGCGGTCACGTAGGCCTCGTCGGCCACCGAGTAGAGGCCCTCATAGTGCCCCAGTTCGATGTCGCCGCGGTCGTAGCAGGCTTGCAGCAGGCGCTGCACGGCCTGGTGATGGCGCGGCTCGGTGGTACGGATGAAGTCGTCGTTGCCGATCCCCAGGCTGCGCCAGGCATCCACGAAGCGCCGGGCGAAGCGGTCCGCCTGCTCCTGAGGAGGGATCCCGTTGGCTTCGGCGGCGCGCTGCACCTTCAGCCCGTGCTCGTCGGTGCCGGTGAGGAAGAGGGTCTCCTCGCCGAGGAGACGGTGCCACCGGGCCAGGGCGTCGGCGGTCACCGTGGTGTAGGCGTGCCCGATGTGGGGCTCGTCGTTGACGTAGTAGATGGGCGTGGTGACGTAGAACATGGACCGGACCGGAAGGGTAGTGCCGCGCCGGGCGCCGGGGAGCGGCCTGGAAGGCCCATACAGGAGAAGGATCGATCCGGTATCCTGATCTGCGGGTATGGCCACAAGGGGCACCGTCGGCCCCGGTCTCCCGAAGTGCCGTCCTCTGGAGGTGCCTGGGCATGAATACCGGGATCGTCCGCAAGATCGACGACCTGGGCCGCATCGTGATCCCCGCGGAGATGCGCCACGTCCTCGGGGTCAGAGAAGGCGACCAGTTGGAGATCACCCTGGAGGGTGATCACATCGCCATCCGGCCTCGCCTGCCGCGTCTGATCGCGCAGTTCACCATCGAAAAGAAGAAGCGAGTCGCCCTCTCCGACGAGACCGTGGTGCTCGAGCCGGGCGACTACGTGATCGAGCGCATCGGGCGCAAGCGCTGACGAGGCCTCAGGGGGTCTCGTCGCGGCGGCGGGCGGTGACTGCCCCGTAGAGGACGCGTCGGGCCACGCCGGTGCTTGCCGCCACCGTGCGGCAGGCATCCGACACCGTGGCCCCGCGCCTCACCATCTCCTCTACCAGCCGCACCGCCACCTCCCCGTCGGGGAGGGAGACCGGCGCCCCCTCCACCACCAGGGTCACCTCGCCCCGGGCCGGGGTTTCCGCCCAGTGCCCGGCGGCTTCCCCCAGGGTCCCCCGCCACACCTCTTCGTGAACCTTGGTCAGTTCGCGACAGACCGCGCAGACCCGGCCGGCCCCCAGGGCGGCGGCCAGCGCCTCCAGGTCGGCAGCGAGGCGGGCGGGGGCCGAGAAGAGCACCATCGGGCGCGGTTCGGAGGCCAGCGACGCCAGCCGCCCGGTGCGGGCCGCCCCCTTCCGGGGCAGGAAGCCCTCGAAGGTGAACCGTTCGGCGGGAAGCCCGGAGAGAGCCACCGCCAGGGTCACCGCGCTCGGGCCGGGGATGCCGGTGACCGCGGCCCCCACCCCGAGAGCGGCCCGCACCGCGCTCAGGCCGGGGTCGGAGATGGTGGGCATGCCGGCATCGGTTAGTAGGGCCACCGTTTCCCCCGCCTCCAGCCGGCGAGCCAGTTCGGGAGCGCGCTCGGCTTCGTTGCCGGTGAAGTAGGAGCGCAGGGGCCGGGAGACCCCCAGATGGCCGAGGAGGATCCGGGCCCGTCGCGTGTCCTCGGCGTAGACCACTGCGGCCGAGCGCAGCGCTTCGGCCAGGCGAGGCGGGGCATCGCCCAGGTTGCCGATGGGCCCCGCGCAGAGGATGAGAGTCCCGGGCACAAGGCGAGGATAGGTCAGGGGAGCAGGTCGAAAGCGGCGATGTGGGCGGGGCGCACGGCGGAGAGGTGCCGCCGGTCGAACGTGGCCAGTTCGTGCACTCCGAGGCGCTCGGCGGCCGCCACCAGCGAGGCATCCACCGTCCCCAAGGGCAGGTCGCGATACCGCCAGGCCAGCTCGGCGATCCGCAGCCAGTCGCCCGCGGCTACGGCTTCCACAATGAGCGCGCCGGAGGCCAGATCTCCCAGGAAGCGCACCTCCGCGTGTGCTCCCAGCCTGCTGCCCAGCAGGTAAGCCACCTCGGTCACGACCAGCGAAGGCACCAGCAGAGGGCCAGGATGGGTGCTGAGCAGGTCGAGGGACTCCCGATGGTGTGCGTCATCGGCATCAACGTAGGCGTACAGCGGGCCGGCATCGACGAGCAGGGCGGCTATCGCCCCACCTCGGCGGCCAGGATCTCTTCGATGCGTTCCGCGATGTCGGCACGGCCGCTGCGGCCGGCACCGGCCGCCCCGAGGCGGCGGGCCGCGCCCCCGAGATGACCGGCGATGGCCTCTCTGGTGATCTCGGACACGGTCACCCCGCGGCGAGCAGCCTCGTGACGCAAGCGAGCGTCGAGGTCGTCGGGCAGTTTGACCGTCGTGCGCTTCATGTATGCCAGCATACCCTCCGTTTGCCCGGCCCCCAAGGCCACTGCCGGACCTTCAGGGCCGTTCCCTCGGCCGGCGCCCCGCTCTCCAGCGGCAGCTCCAGGATCCACCTCGCCCCGCGGTCCACGAAGACCCCCCTCGGCCGCAGCAGCGCCACCCGGCGGACCCGGCCGGCGGCATCGAGCGAGACCACTCGCAGCCCCTCCCGCATGCCCCGGCCGTGGACGGAGCGGCCGGCCAGCAGCAATCCCCGGCCCCGGGGCCGGGGACGGAGGCCGCGGAATCGCTCCCGGTGGGTGCGCGCCACCAGCAGGGGACCGGACCGCCACCCGGCCCCGGCCACCCCCACGACGGCGGCATGGTGCTGCAGGGCTGGTACCCTCCTGACCCGCATGGCCAAGGCGAAGCGCCGCAAGCGGGATTCCCGCAGGAGCAAGGCCAACCACGGGCGTCGTCCCAACGCCGGTCGCGGTTAGCCGACCGGTCCGACGCGCCCTCCCGGCCTCCCCACCCTCACCGTAGGGGGTTTCGACGCGCCCGGGAAGCCCCTCGCGCCTGGGGGGCCGCCGTGGCGGCCCCCCAGGCACCCCTCAGGTTCGGACCTACGCCGGAGGCGGAGGCGGAGGCGGGGGCGGGAGTCCTTCCTGAGCCGGCGCCGCCGCGGGCTTCGGCTGCCGCTCCGGCAGCTTCAGCCCGGAATCCAGGAAGGCGCCCAGGGTCATGAGGCCGCCCACCAGGAGGCCGAGGATGGTCCCCAGGAACACGCTGTCGGTCTCGGTGATGAGCCGCACCAGGATCAGCACGAAAGCCGCGGCCGAGAGGATCAAGACCAGGTACTCGGCCTTGAACTGCCAGGAATCGACCTTCCCTCGCCCCGAGGCCTTCAAGTAGACCAGGGCGGCCGCCGCGATCCCGCACAGGGACCCGAACCAGGCGTAGAAGCCCGATCCAAACCCATCGGCCTGAGCAATGGCGACGTCGACGAAGCCGCCTGCGCGGTACCAGGGGATGAAGAGGAGGTTGATGACGAGGAACAAGCCCCCGTAGAAGACCAGCTTCTGACCTGTGGTCAGTTTGGACCTGTCCATGCCCGCTCCCGTCGCTCGTCGGATGGCCGGAGCCATTCTCGCAGCCCCCGCTGCCGGGCGCAGACGCGGCTCGGGGGCCGCAGGTGCGGCCCCCGAAGCAGTCGAGTGATTGGGCTACGCCGGCGGAGGCGGCGGCGGGGTGCCGCTGCCGCCCAGGGCCTTGAAGTCGGCAACGCCGAGGCCCTGTTCCTTCATGGCCAGGAAGGCGCCGAAGGCCAGGATTGCCGAGACGATCAGGCCGATCCAGATCCCGATGAACATGAAGTCCGAATCCACGATCAGCTTGAGAATGATCAGGATGAACGCCAGGGCCCCCAGGGCGAAGGCCAGGTGCTCCGCCTTGAGCGGCCCAGCGTCGATCTTCATGTTGGCGAAGACCTTGAGGGCGATGATGACTGCTGCGGCAATGGCGAGCAGGGAACCGAACCAGGCCAGGAAGCCGGCATCGAAGGCATTGGCGCTCGCGCTGGCAATGCCGAAGTCGACCCGGTACCAGGGCAGGAACAGGTTGATGATGAGCAGGATCCCCGCTCCGAGGATGATCTTCTGCCCGTTCTTGAGTTTGCTGAGGTCCATGCTCACCCCAATCCGTCGGCGACTGACTTGAGGCCATTCTGGCAGGAAGCGGCGCGCCATGTGGAACCGGCCCGCCGGAAGGCCGGCTCAGTCCTCCGGGGGGAGTCGCAGCGCCTCGACCAGGGCCCGGCCCACCCCCGGGTCGCCGGCGACGACTACGAGAACCACATCTCCCACCCGCTGGACGAAGGCGTAGTCGGACCCTTCGAGAACGGCCGTCCCGGCCGCCTCGTCGGTCATGGGAGCGCTCACCGCCATGTTGGCCCGCAGCGAGTCGACCAGGGCGGCGGCCAGTTCGGCGGCGTCGCGCGGGGTGTCGCCCTCGAACAGGTAGGCAAAGGCGACATCGGTGCCGTTCCAGTGGAGGCGATAGGCGTCGCCGCCCCAGCCGCCGGCGGCGATGGCCGCCTCCCCGTCGCTCACCCCCTCGAGCAGGTAGAGCATCAGGTTCCATTCCCCGAACTCGCCCTCCTCGTAGGCCTCGTAGCCCTCCAATGCCGTGGCCGACAACTCCACCGGCCGGGCCGGCTCGAGGGTGGAGTAGGCGGTGGGGTGCATGATCTGCTCCACCGTGGTGGGGAGGTGGGTGTAGGCCTGGTCGACGGCGCCGGTGCCGCCCTCGGCCACGAGGCGCTCCACGAAGGCGAAGCCCTGCTCGTAGGGGAACGCCAGGTCTTCGCCGAACCAGTCGGGCAGCGAGTCGAGAACCGAGGTGTCGGCCCGCAGCGACTCGATGAGGGCCTCCACCTGCTGGTCGGCGGGGAGTTGCTGCAGGTAGACCATCTGGAAGTAGGTGGCGTCGCCCTCGGCCAGGGCCTGCAGGGCGGCGGCCTCGTGATAGCGCTTCGCTTCGACCAGTTCGTCCAGGACGGCGCTCATGCCGAAGTGCTGGTCGGTGAGGGCGTGGATCAGCTCGTGGACGACGATGGTGCGGCCCAGGGCGGTGAGGGTCTCCCCGCTCGCCACCACCAGTTCACCGGTGTCGCCGTCGTAGAAGCCGACGACCTGCTCGGCATAGAGGTCCGCTATGGCAGCGCCCAGGTCGACCTCGTTGGGCAGGATCCCCAGCAGGCGGGCGAAGGCCTGCTCCACGGCCACGTCCTCGGGCTGCAGCTCTTCTTCCAGGTCCGCCCGGATCCGCTCCGCCATCTCCTCCGGCGAGATCACGGTCACCTCCACCGCCTCCAGGAAGCGTCGGCCGCGCAGCGCCTCGGTGGCGGCGATCAGGGCCCGGATGTCCTCGCCCAGGTCGCCGGCGTCCCCGCCCGCCAGGCTGGTGGTGGTGGCCGCGCTGGTCGTGGTGGCCGCCGTGGTCGAGGTAGTCAAGGTGGTCGGGCCCGCCCCGGTCGTCGAGGTGGTCGTGGCCGGCGTCGTAGAGGGCCACTCCATGGCCTCGCCGCAACCGGCGGCGAGCAGGGCCAGGACCAGGAGGGCGGCGATGCGCTTCACGGCGAGGGAGTCCGATCTTCGGGCGGCACAGCCAGGGTACCCGGCCTCGGGCTCAACGGGGTGTCTCGGCGGCACCGCGCCGCCAGGCTTCCCAGTAGGCCCCCAGGCGGGCCACGAACGCCTCAGGGGGCTCGGCGTAGACCAGCTCACCGAGGGGCCGGGCGAGGCCCCGCAGGCGGTCTTGCTCGTCGGCCACCAGGGCAAGCAAGAGACGCCGCTCCCCCTCCTCGGGCAGCAGCCCGGCATCGGCGGCTACCGCCTCGCCCAGCACGGCGCAGTCGTGCTCGTCGCCCAGCGTCTCGGCCAGGCGGTCGGTGGTAGCGGCGAGGCCGGCGAGGGTCTGCGGCCAGGCCGGTTCCAGTGCCTCGATCTGATACCGCAGGTACTTGGCCGACTTGCGCCAGCGGTGGAAGGCGGCCTCCGTGCCCAGCCGATAGGCGGCCCTCATACGGGACCGGCCCTGCCGGTACACCCGGCGCAAGCCGGGGGCAATGACGGCGAAGTCGTCGGGCACACCCCCGGGACCGGCGTGCTCCACAGGCCATCCAGCGAACCGCCGACGGCAGGTGCGCAGTGTGGTGAGCAGGTCCACGACCTCCTCCGCGGCAGCCGCAGCCGTGCTCGCCGCGAGGCCCCGCTCCGCGGCCAGGCGATCCCGCAGCGAGGCGAAGGCCCCCTCCGGCAGGGAGGCGCCGTTCCGTTCGATCAAGCGCTCCAGGGTCAGCAGCCGCACCGTGCGATCTCGCGAAGTGGCGATCCGGCGGGCCCCGTCGCGCAGCACCGCGTTCTCGTCGCGGAAAGCGGCCTCGCCGACCACATCGCGGGTCAGGCGGATCATCGCCCGGGTTCGCTTCATAGCCTTGCGGGCCGTGTGGATGCCCGCCTCCCGCCCTTCATCCGGGTGAGCCAGGGCGCGGCACGCCCGGTCCAGGCACTCGAGGCAGATGCGCTTGATACCGGGGCCCAGGGCCTCCTCGTGGAGCAGGGCCGGCCCGGCGGGACGGGCCGCAGAAGCGGGGGATGGGCCTTCCGGCGGGGTCGTCACGGCAGGGCCAGGGTAGCCCGGCCCGCCGCCCGGCTACCCGGGGTCGGCCGGGCGCGCCGGGGGCGCCCCGGAGGGCGCCCCCGAATCGAACCTCAGCAGAGGGGCTAGCCGCCCATGCAGGAGGTAATGGCCTGGGTGAAGGCCGGGTCGTCGAGGCCGGGCGTCTCGCCGGCCAGGGTGGCCTGCAGCAGGCCGGAGAAGAAGTCGTCGCCCAGGGCGTCGACGATGCAGTCGACCGTCGCTTCCGGCATGCCGGCGGCGATCAACTGCTCCCGCATCAGGGCGGTCATATCGATGCAGGAGTCGATCGCTCCCATGAAGCCGGTGAGGTCGGGCTCCTCGCCGGCCAGCTCGGAGATGATCATCTCCTTCTGCATCCCGTCGTCGATCTTGCCGGCGATGCAGGAGGCATCCTCTTCGCTGACCACGCCGCCGGAGCTGGCCGCGATGCCGGTCGCCGCCGTGTCGGCGACGTTCACGCAGCCGACGAGGACGTCGGCGAAGCTCCCCCGCTCGTCGGCGCTCATGTCGGCGCCGACGGTGCTGAGGTCGTT
>JALOLI010000235.1 GCA_025456165.1 Acidimicrobiia bacterium
CGAATACCACGCGGGGGTTCACCCAACTCTGGACGCGGATCCAGCAGGCGCAGCGGGCGACGGGGTGTCGCGAGGTGGTCGTCGGCCTCGAGCCCACCGGCACCTACCACCAGGCCGTGGCCACCTTCCTGGAGACGCAAGGCGCGGACGTGGTCCTCCTGTCCAGCAGCGTGGCGTACTGGAATCGGCGCACGCAGGATGGGACCTGGGACAAGCATGACCAGAAGGACGCGGTGAACTGCGCCGATCTCCTGGAGCAGGGGAAGGTGCTCTTCTACTCGCAGCCCACCGGGCCGCTGGCGGAACTGCGCCACCTCGTGAAGTGTCTCCGCCGCGCGCGGACCGAGCTGGCGAGTTGCAAGGCCCGCTGGCGCACCACGTTGCGCCCGACCCTGGCGCCCATGGGCGAGTCGCTCCCGCAACGCCTCTGGGCGGAGCTGCCGGAGGCCCTCCAGGTCTGGGAGCGGGCGGCGCCGGGCCGCCCCGCCCGGCCCAAGGGGCGGCTCCCGCTGGGCCTGGCGACCGCCTGTGCGGACCTCGGGGCCCAGGTGACCGCCGTGCAGGCCCGGATCGCGGCCCTGGAGCAGGCGCTCACTCCGCTGGCGGAACGGCTCCCCGCCTACGCGCGCCTCCGGACGATCCCGGGGGTCGGGGCCACCGTGGCGGCGATCCTCCTCGCGGAGATCGGCGACATCGCCTGGTACACGCAGTTCAGCCAGCTCCGGAAGCTGGCCGGCCTCGATATTGTCCGGGTCCAGTCGGGCCAGTTCGCGGGGCAGGCGCGGATCTCGAAGTGCGGCCGGGGCCTCCTCCGCTGGGCCCTCTACCAGGCGGCACTCGGGCAGGCGCGCACGGCCACGGGCCGGGCCCGCCTCGCGGCGCTCTGTCAATGCCGGTTTAGAACTCCCCACTTTCGCCGGTCACTTTTCCCCACGCCGACGAGCGCCGGGAACGCATCGCCAACGTCTCACCTCCCTTCAGGAGCCGGGTTTCGAGGGGGCCGGCCGCGGCGCGTGACGGGAGCCGGCGGGGTCTCGGGACCGAGGTCGGCGACCCGATCCCGGAGCCGGTAGGAGGCGCCGCGGATGTTCAAGACGACGGCATGATGGAGGAGGCGGTCGAGGAGCGCGCTGGCGATGACCTCGTCGCCGAAGACCTGCCCCCAGTCGCGGAACGGCTTGTTGGAGGTCAGGACGAGGCTCCCTTTCTCGTAGCGGGCGCTGACGAGCTGGAAGAGCAGGTTGGGCCCGCCCGGCGCCAGCGGGAGATACCCGACCTCGTCCAGGACGAGGAGGGCGTGCTTCGTGTAGAACTGGAGCCGGGCGGCGAGTTGGCCGCGCTGCTGCGCCGCGAGCAAGCTCGCGACCAGCTCCGCCACCGACGTGAAGTACGTCTGCAAGCCGGCCCGGCACGCGGCGACCGCGAGGGCGATGGCGAGGTGCGTCTTCCCCACGCCCGGCGGGCCGAGCAGGAGGACGTTCTCCTTCCGACGCACGAAGTCGAGACTCGCGAGCACCTGGACCCGGGTCCGGTCGAGCGAGGGCGCGAACGCGAAGTCGAAGTCCTCGAGGGTCTTCACCGCCGGGAGGTGGCTCATCGCCAGGCTGGTCTTCAACCGGACGGTCTCCCGGGCGGTGGCTTCGGCGCCCAGCAGGGTGCCCAGCGCCTCGAGGAGGCTCGTCTCCCCGCGCTCGGCCTGCGCGAGGACCGTGGGGAGCTGCGCGACGACGCGCGGGAGCCGGAGCCGCGTACAGTACCCCGTGACCTGCTCCAACAGGTGGGCGCTCATCGGCCGGCCCCCACCGTCTCGTACACGGCAAGATCGCGCCGCTCCACGTCGTGGCGGAGCCAGGCGAGGGTGGGCGGAAGGACGGGCAGGGGCGGCGCCGGGCGGCCCGGTCGCGGGACGTGCGGCCACTGGGCGGTGGGGGCCAGGGCGAGCGGCTCGCCGTACCGCGCGCCGCGGCCCGGCGCCAGGGCGTAGGTGGCGAGCCAGGTGCCCGCGACGTACAGCTCGCAGGTGAGCGCGTGGATGCGGACCTCGATCGGGCTCCGGTGGTGCACCAGCGGCACGGCGTACTGGTTGCCCCGGACGGCGACGCAGCCGTCGCGGCTCAGCTGCCGCTCGATCGTGAGCACCGGATCGTGCGGCGTGGGCGGGAGCGGCTGGAGGTGCTCCGCGGCTCCGCGGTCCACCGGCCGCACGCCGGTGGTCCCGTGCAGCCGGACATTGGCCACCGTGGCGAGCCAGTCGCTCCACTGGGCGATCAGGTCGGTGAGATCCCAGAAGGTCCGCCCGAGCCAGAAGTCTTCCCGGATGTAGCCGACGGGGCGCTCGATTTTCCCCTTCGTCTGGGCCCGGTAGGGGCGACAGGCTTCGGGGGTGAAGCCGTAGTGGGCGGCGAGGGCCAGGAGGGCGGGATGGAAGATCGGCCGGCCCTGCGCGTCCGAATCGGTCACCGCCGTCTTCATCCGATCGTACAGCATCCGGCGGGGCGCGCCGCCGAGCGCGGTGAACGCGGCGGCGTGGCCCTGGAGGACGGCGACGAGGTCGCCCTGCAGGCTCCAGGTGCCGGTGAGGAGGCGCGAGTAGCCCAAGGTCACCAGGAAGAGCCAGACGACCTGCGTGACGCCGGTCGCCGCCCACGTCACCACGAAGCGCGCGAAGTCGGCCTGGCCTTGGTCCCCGGGTGGGGTCTCAAACCGGACGACCACGGGCACCGGCGGCTTGGGGCGGATCTGGGTGACGAAGCTCTTGAGGATGGTGTAGCCCCCGGTGTAGCCGAGGGGCCCGAGCTCTCGGAGGAGCCGGGTCGCCGTGAGGGGGGCGGCCTCCAAGCGTGTCCGGATCCAGGTCCGGTAGGGATCGAGCTTCGAGGGGCGCCGCTCCCGCCGGTACCGGGGCGGATGGTCCCTGGCGAGGTGACTCCGCACCGTCTTCCGATCCAGCCCCAACTCCCGGGCAATCTGCGTGATGGTGTAGCCGAGGGCGTGCAGCTTGTGGATCACGAGGTACTCCTCCTGAGCGATCATGGGCCCTCCCGGGCTGCACGCACCGCGGCAGCGCTGGGAGGCACCTTAGCCCACAACTCAGGCGCTCGTCATCCGTTCCGTGAGGAATTTTCAACCGGCACTTTCGGGGAATTTACCACCGGCGGTGACAGGATGGAAGATCGGGCTTGCGTGATGCGCGTGAGGCGGCGTATGCTTCGCGATGAACCGGGGGGCTCCATGCCACAGCAGTCCGCGCCGCATCGATCCAGCCGTTACCCCATCCAGCTTCCCCTCCTGTACTGGCGCCAGACATCGGTGCGATCGCGGGCCGGTGCCGGATGGACGCG
>JALOLI010000236.1 GCA_025456165.1 Acidimicrobiia bacterium
GCCGGACTGCCTGCCCCGTCGCGCGACCGGGGCGGCGAGTTCACCGCGCTGGCCGACGGCCCCGAGTCCCTGCTCGCTCTGATCGACTCGGTGGAAGCGGAGTGCCGCGCGATCCTCGACGGCTGCGCAGATGCGGACTGGGGCGTCATGCGGCAGCGTCGGCGCGACGACGGGTCCGTGTCGGAGATGAGCGCGCTGCAAGCGCTCCTTCTCGCGCTGATCCACCTGCACGGCCATGCCGACGAGGCGGCGCTCACCCGCCATCTCTGGAGGGCGCAGCGCTAGTCGATGGGACTCACCAGCCCAGCCATTCCCGCAGAGCGTCGGCGGAAGGGGCGATGACCGGCAGTTCCGGCACGTCTCGCAACGCCACCTGGGGGTCCTTGAGGCCGTGCCCGGTCAGGGTGCACACCACCGGCCCCTCCGGCAGGCGGTCGCGGTACTCGAGCACCCCGGCCACCGACGCCGCCGAGGCCGGCTCCGCGAAGACGCCCTCCTCCTCGGCCACCAGGCGATAGGCGGCCAGGATCTGCTCGTCCGTGACCGCCTCGATGATCCCGCCCGACTCGTCCCGGGCCGCCACCGCCCCCTCCCATGAGGCGGGGTTGCCGATGCGGATGGCGGTGGCGACGGTCTCGGGGTGGGCCACCGGAGCGCCGTGGACGATGGGAGCCGCCCCGGCGGCCTGGAAACCCCACATGCGGGGCGCCTCCCCGATCGCCCGATAGCCTCGCCAGTAGGCGGTGATGTTCCCGGCGTTGCCCACCGGCAGGGCCTGGACCGCCGGCGCCGCGCCCAGGGCCTCGGCGATTTCCCAGGCGGCGGTCTGCTGGCCGGCGATGCGGTCGGGGTTCACCGAGTTGACCAGCACCGCATCGCCTCCGGCGGTGAAGGCCCGAACCACCTCGAGAGCAGCGTCGAAGGCGCCTTCGACGCAGACCACCCGGGCCCCGTGGCGGATGGCCTGGGCCAGCTTGCCCAGGGCGACGTTGCCGGCGGGCAGCACCACCACGCATGCCAGCCCGGCCCGAGCGGCATAAGCCGCCGCCGAAGCCGAGGTGTTGCCGGTGGAGGCGCAGGCCACCGCCTTGGCCCCGGCCTCCAGCGCCTTGGAGACGGCCAGCGTCATGCCGCGGTCCTTGAAGGACCCGGTGGGATTGACGCCGTCGTACTTCAGGAACACGGGGCGGCCGACGCGAGCCGAGAGGCGCGGCGCCGCCAGCAGGGGAGTCCCCCCTTCCAGCAGGGTGACCACCGGAGTGGCGTCGGTCACCGGCAGGCGGCTGCGGTAGGCCTCGATGAGGCCGGCCCGGGTGCTCATTCGGCCTCTCCCTCGACCCGAATGGCGGCGGCCACCTCCTCCACCACGTCCAGATGGCGCAAGGCAGCCACGGCGGCCCGCTGGTGCTTCTCGAGAGCCTCGTGGGTGACTATGAGCAAGGTGGCCCCGTCCCCCCGGCCCTCCTGCCACACCGAGCGGATGCTCACGCCCGCGTCGGAGAAGGCAGTGGCGATGCGCGCCAGCACGCCGGGCTTGTCGGCCACCTCGAGGCGCAGATACCAGCGGGTGGGGACCTCGGCAGCGTCCACCACCGCCCCGGCGCCGAAGGAGATGCGGGGCACCCCTTGGGAACCGGAGCGCAACCCGCGGGCGGCGTCGATGACGTCGCCTAGAACCGCGGTGGCGGTCGGCTCGCCGCCGGCGCCCGGCCCGGCGAAGAGAAGCTCGCCGATCGCCGGGCCCTGGATGAGGATGGCGTTGGTGGCCCCGCGGATGGCCGCCAGGGGGTGGTCGAGGGGGACCATCGCCGGGTGTACCCGGGCGCTCACTCCGCCGTCGGTGCGCTGGGCAATGGCCAGCAAGCGCACCGTGTAGCCCAACTCGGCGGCGAAGGCCAGGTCCACCGGTGAGATGCCGGCGATCCCTTCCCGGAAGACCCGGTCGGGGGCCACCCAGGTGGCGAAGGCCAGGCTGGCCAGGATCGAGGCCTTGGAGGCGGCGTCGGCCCCGGTGACGTCGGCGGTGGGGTCGGTTTCGGCGTAGCCCAATTCCTGGGCCTCCGCCAGGGCGGCGGCGAAGTCGGTGCCCTCGTCGGCCATGCGGGTGAGGATGAAGTTGGTGGTGCCGTTGACGATTCCCATGACGCGCTCGATGCGCTCCCCGGCCAGGGTCTCGGTGAGCGGCCGGATGATGGGGATGGCGCCCCCGACGGCGGCCTCGAACAGCAGCGGCACGCCGTTGCGGGCGGCGGCGTCGAGCAACTCGGGCCCGCGGGAAGCGATGAGCTCCTTGTTGGCGGTCACGACCGGCTTGCCCCGTTCCAGGGCTCCCCGCACGAGGTCGAAAGCGGGGTCGCGGCCGCCCATCACCTCGACGACCAGGTCCACCGATGGGTCCTCCACCACCTCCCAGGGGCGGTCGGTGAGGCGTTCGGCCGGCAGCGTGAAGGGCCGGTGCTTCAGCAGCGAGCGCACCGCCACCCGGCGGATCTCCAGGTCGAGGCCGGTCTTGGCGGAGACGGCCGCACCGTCCTGGGTGAGGCGGCGGATGAGGGTGCCGCCCACCGTGCCGGCCCCGAGGACTCCGATGCCGACTGCCATTTCCACCTCCCGGGAGGCCGCGATGGTATCAATGGTTCCCGGCTGCTCCGCCGTGGCGGCCCGATATGCTGCTCGCCATGCCCGTCGTCGCACCCTTCGAAGCGTCGGCTCCGGCGTCGAGCGCCAATCTGGGTCCCGGCTTCGACGTCCTGGCCCTGGCCCTGGGCCTGCGCTGCTTCGTGCGGGTGGCCCCGGCGGGGGAGTGGGCGCTGGCCTCGCAAGGGACCGACCCGGCCTCACTCGACCTGGTGCGGCGCGCCGCCGAGGCGGCCGTCGGCGGGTGCGGTCCGTTCGCGGTGGAGGTGGACAGCGCCATCCCCGTCGGCCGCGGCCTGGGCTCGAGCGCCGCGCTGGTGGTCGGGGTGGTGGCGGCGGTGCGGGCGGCCGCCGGGTGGCCCGAGAGCCGCGAGGAGGTGGTGCGGGTGGCGGCTGCCGTCGAGGGCCACGCCGACAATGTGGCCGCGGCCGTGCACGGCGGCGGGGTGGCAGTCAGCCCGGGAGGGCGGGTCTACGGCCTGGAGGTGCATCCCTCGCTCCGGGTGCTGGTGGCGGTCCCGGCGGCGGTGCTGCCCACCGCGGTGGCCCGGGAGGCGCTGCGGGGCCCGATCGACACGGCCGCCGCAGCCCGCACCGCGGCCCGCCTCGCTTTTCTGGTGGAGGGGCTGCGCCGGGGGGATGCCGCGCTCCTCGCTGAGGCCGGCGGCGATGAGTTGCACGAGACGCGCCGCGCCCACCT
>JALOLI010000237.1 GCA_025456165.1 Acidimicrobiia bacterium
CGCGCCCGCCTGCGCGAGGCCGCCGCCGTGCTCGGAGCGCCGCCGCGCCGGGTCTGGCGGGAAGTCGACCTGCCCATGGTCTCGCGAGCGGCGGCGGCCGGAGCCGGCTTCGCCTTCGCCGTGTCGCTGGGCGAGTTCGGGGCCACCGCATTCGTCGCCCGCCCCGACAGCCCCACGATGCCTCTGGCGATATTCCGGTTCCTCGGCCAGCCGGGAGCACTCAACTTCGGCCGGGCCATGGCGATGAGCGTCATCCTGATGGTGGTCACCGCCGCCGCCGTGGCCCTCATCGACCGCTTCCGCCCTGCCGGGCTGGGGGACTTCTGATGCTCGAGGTGCAGGGCGCCACCGTGCGTTTTGGGGCCCTGGGGGCCCTCGAGGACCTCGATCTGGCGGTGGCCGACGGCGAAGTGGTGGCGGTGCTCGGGGCCAGCGGGTCGGGCAAGACGACCCTGCTGCGGGCGGTGGCCGGCCTGCAGCCTCTGGACGCCGGCCGCATCCTCTGGGACGGGTCCGACCTGGCCGGGGTGCCGCCTCACCGGCGCGGCTTCGGCCTGGTCTTCCAGGACTTTGCCCTGTTCCCCCACCTGGATGTGGGGCGCAATGTGGAGTTCGGCCTGCGCATGCAGGGCCTGCCCCCGGCGGTGCGGCGCCGCACCGCCGCCGCCGCCCTGGAACGCGTGGAACTCCCCGGCATGGAGCGGCGCAAGGTGGGCACGCTCTCCGGCGGGCAGGCGCAGCGGGTGGCCCTGGCCCGGGCGCTGGCCCCGGGACCGCGCCTGCTGCTGTTCGACGAGCCCCTGGGCTCCCTCGACCGGGCCTTGCGAGAGCGCCTCACGGGCGAGCTGCGCCGCCTGCTGGAAGGCCTGGGGGTCACCGCCCTCTACGTCACCCACGACCAGGAGGAGGCCTTCGGCCTGGCCGACCGGGTGGTGATCCTGGAAGCCGGCCGGGCCCTGCAGGTCGGCACCCCGGAGGAGGTCTGGCGGGCCCCCGCCGGGGAGCAGGTGGCACGCTTCCTGGGCCTGCGCAACATCGTCGACGCCCAGGTGGGGGGCGGCCTCGGCCACACGCGGGCGGGGCCCATCCCGGTGCCCCCCGGCGTCCCCGACGGCCCCGCCCGCCTGGTGATCCGGCCCGGGGCCTTCCGCCTCGACCCGGAAGGAACGGTGGCCGGCAAGGTGCGCACCAGGTCGTTCCGGGGAGACGGCTACCTGGTGGAGGTCGAGGCGGGGGACCTGGTGCTCGAGGCCTACCTGCCCCAGGCCCCGGCGCCCGGGGAATCGGTGCGGCTCACCGTGGACCCGGAGGGGGTCTCAGCCTGCTGAGGGGTGCGCCAATAGGCCGTCGCCCCTCGCCGGATACCGGCCGGCGGTCGGGCGGTATCCGGCCCTGAGACGGGCCTATTCGCGTACCCCCTAGACGACCTCTTCGAGAGCGGCGGCGATCTCGGCGGTGAGGTCCTCCGCCAGCGTGGAGCGAAGCACCTTGCCGTTGAAGCGGTGCAACTCCCGCACCAGCGTGGTGGAAGCCAGCGGCTCGAACAGCAGGAAGAGGGCGGCCGTCCCCGGCTCGAGGCGCTCCCCCATCTCGCGCATCTCGTCGTCGGCGATGCCGATGTCGCGCAGCCTCGCCCAGATGCCGCCGACGGCGGCGCCCAGCACCGCCCCCACCAGCGGGACCATGAAGATCAGGCCGGCGAGCATCCCCAGCCAGGTGCCGGTCATGGCCCCCTGCGCCGTGCCCACGTCGCGCGTCTGATGGATGCGGATCCGACCCGAGGCGTCCCTGGAGACGATGGCGGCGTCCTCGATGCGGATCGCCTGCCGCTGGTGCAGGCGCAGCGAGGCCAGGAGCGCCTCCTGGGCCCGCAGGGCGTCGTCCAGTTCGATGGCCAGCAGACGCGAGGGCCCCTCGCTCTTGGGCATGACCTCGACGCCTTCGTCGGCCCACGGGTCGAAACCGGTCGTCACAGCGCTCCTCTGCCGGATGGCCCCATTGTGGCGGGCCGGGCGGGGAACCGAAGCGGGCCCGGGGTAGGCTGCCTCGGTGGAATCGTCCCGGTCTCCTTCTCCAGAGCCCCGGCAGCCGGGCATCGACCTCTATTGGATCCCCCTCGGCGCCGGGGGCAACGGGTTCGTCCGCGGCAACGGGCGGGTGTATGAGGCCTGCAAAGCGCGCCTCGAGAAACGCCGGCCGCTGGCCCTTCTCCACACCGCACTCGAGGTGAGGACCGCGAGCGGGCGGTTCGTCGTCGAGAACGCCTGGCCGAGCCCCGACGCCGACACCGGCTCTCGCGGGGTCGCCGTCGAGGGCCCCGTCTTCAGCCGCCGTCTCGCCCGGTTCCGTCCTTTTCGCTACGAGGTCCGCTGCTGGCAGGACGGCGTGATAGCGGACGCCGCGGACGCCGTGGGCGGTCCGCGCTCCCTGAGCGCCGACCCGCTCCTGGCCGAGCGCCTCCTAACCCTGGCCGCGGAGGTGCCGCCGATGGTCTGGGGCCGAGACGAGCTCCAGGCCGGCGAGATGTGGAACTCGAACTCGGTGATCGCCTGGCTGCTGGCGCGCGGCGGCCTCCCGGTGGACGAGATCCGGCCCCCGGCCGGGGGCCGCGCGCCGGGATGGCAGGCGGGCATCGCCGCGGCACGCCTCCCGGCCCCGTGACCCCCTCCCCGCTACGCCACGCGACGGCTCCTCGCCAGGAAGGCCGCCAGGGCACCAACCCCCAGGGCCGCCGGCAGCGAGGGGGAGCCCGTCCACCGTTCACCCCTGCCGACGAGCCTCCGTCGGATGGCGCGAACGCGACCGGGGCCCTCGCCTCCCGGCGAACCCGGTTGGCGAGGGCCCTGGCGGTCTTCTACGGCGTCACGCCGAGCGTGCGCCACAGTTCAGCGGTCACTCACCGCGAGTAGGCGTTCCAGGGGTTGCTGTGCAGCAGCTTGTGGATCAGCTCCTCGGAGAACCCGGCAGCCCGCGCGTCGGGCAGGAACGAGTTCCAGATCTGATCGTAAGGCTCGATCACGAAGTCGGGGTTGCCCGGATCGAACCAGCCGGTGTCCGATCCGATGATGATCTGATCCTCGTAGCCGGCGTCCACCAGCGTCTGGATCAACTCGATGTGCCGGGAGTTCTCGTTGTGACCGTCGAGCCACGCCGCCCAGAAGTTGCTCCCGATGAAGTCGGCGCTGATGTAGGCGCCACGGGATGCCGCTTCGAGCAGGGCCGCTGTGCCCTCCGCCTCCGTGAACGCGGTGTAGGGAGCATGGATCCAGATGAACCGATGGGGATCGCAGCCGAAGCCCTCGAGAGCATCGATGACGGCCAGCGCCGT
>JALOLI010000021.1 GCA_025456165.1 Acidimicrobiia bacterium
CCGGGATGGCCTCCTTGGTGGGGTCCATGTAGGTCGCCATGCCGGTCTCGGTGAGGCCGTAGCCCTCGATGAAGCGCACGCCGAAGCGGTCCTGGAACTGGTGGTAGATGTCCCGGGGGGCCGGCGCCGCGAACACCGTGTGGACCTTGTGGGCGCGGTCCAGGTCCGAGGGCGGGATGTTGTGGATGAAGTAGCTCACGGCGCCGATCGAGTTGAAGATCGTCGCCTCGGCGTCGATCACCTGCTGCCAGAACTGGCTGGAGGAGAAGCGCTCGACGTAGGCGACGCGGGCGCCGGCGACCAGCGCCGGGTAGCCCGAGAGCACCTGGGCGTTGGAGTGGAAGAGCGGCAGGCAGCTGAAGAAGGTGTCATCGGCCAGCGACTCGACGCTGCGCTCGTTGAGCTTGGAGATGACCTCGAGCAGGCCGCGCGCGGAGAAGTAGTCGGCGGCGTTCTGCTTGATCACGCCCTTGGAGCGGCCGGTGGTGCCGGAGGTGAACATGATCCGGGCGAGGTGAACATGATCCGGGCGTCGTCGACCCAGGAGTAGGCGACATCCGGCTCGGCGTCCGAGCCGGACATGAGCTCGTCGAGCGACTCCCACCTGAGCGAGGGGTCCGGTCCGGCCTGGGCCCCGGTCTTGAGGACGATCACGTGCTCGAGCTTCGGGAGCTCGGCCTTGATGAAGTCCAGCCGGTCCAGGTAGCTGTCGGCGATGACCAGCTTCCTGGCCTCGACCAGGTTGATCGTCCAGGACAGGAAGTCGCCCTTGTAGGCGGTGTTGATCGAGCTCATCACCGCGCCGGCCTTGAGGATGCCGAACCAGACCGGCAGGAACTCCTCGCAGTTGGGGAGCATGACGCTCACCGACTCGCCCTTCTGCACGCCGCGGGCGAGCAGGGCGTTGGCCACGCGGTTGGCGCGGGCGTTGACCTCGCCGTAGCTCACCCAGGGGTTGCCCGCGAACTTCAGGTAGTCGCGATCCGGATCGGCCTCGGCGCGGGCGCGCAGGATCTCGGCGAGGACCCACTTGGTGGGGTCCTCCTTGGCGTACCAGTCAGACCAGTCGGACACGTGCCCCCCTGAGTGAGATGCGGTTTCGGCGAACGGTCGGGCGGCCGGCTACTCGGCCGGGGTGAACTTGGGCAGGGTGATCTCGTCGGTCACGTCGTGGAAGACGATCTTCACCCGCATGCCGATCTTCACCTGGTCGGGGTCCAGCGAGGGGTAGCCCTCCTCGTCCTTGACCAGGTTGGTCATCATGCGCGGGCCCTCATCGAGGTCCACCAGGGCGACCGGGTAGGGCGGGTCGCCCTTGTAGGCCTTGGTCGGGCCGTAGTGGTGGATCGAGTAGGTGTAGACCGTCCCGTAGCCGGAGGCCTCCTTCCACTCGGTCACCTTCTCCAGGCTGCCCGGGGCGCGGCCACGCGGGTACCAGAAGGGGGTGCCGTCGGGGCCCACCGGCAGCGTGAACCGGTGCTCCTTCATGGCGTCCCAGAACGGCTTGTCCTCCGGGCGCAGATCCGGCAGCGGCTTCAGGTAGCCGGGCGCGGCGGGGGCGGTCTTCTCAGCGGACATCGGTTTCGCAGGCTCCTTGGTCTCGGGCGTCTCGCTCAGACGGGCTCGGGGGCGCTAGGCCGCCTGGGGGGGCTCGCTCGACAGCACGATCGCGCTGGTGGCGGCCAGGATGCCGCCGGAGCCGTTGGTGATGGCCAGCTTGGCGCCGGGCACCTGGTGGTTGCCGCCGTTGTACTCGGGCTTGTCGGAGTCGTCCGCCTCGCCGCGCAGCTGCAGCACGGCCTCGACGATGTGGTGCATCGCGCCCAGGTGCGCCTGGCGGATGAGGCCGCCGTGGGTGTTCATCGGGAGCTTGCCGCCGAGCTTGGCGTTGCCCTCGAGCACCCAGTCGCCCGCCTCGCCGGGGCCGCAGACGCCGAAGCCCTCCAGGGCGATGAGCGGGGTGAAGCTGAACGAGTCATAGATCTCGGCCACATCCAGGTCCTGCGGGGTGATCCCGGCGACCTCCATCGCCCGCCGGCCGGCCCGCCCGAGCCCCTGGCGGACGCCGTCGACGCCGTCGGCCTCGGTGATGTACTGGTGGGAGTAGCCCTCGCCCACGCCGGTGATGTAGACCGGCTTCCTCTTCATGCCCTTGGCCCGCTCGGCGGTGGTGACCAGGAAGGCCGCGGCGCCGTCGGAGACCAGCGAGCAGTCCATGCCGTGGAACGGGGTGGCGATCCAGCGGTCGGCCATGACGTCCTCGACCGTGACCACGTCCCGGAGCATCGCGTTCCACTTGAGCGCGGCGTGCTCGGACTGGGTGGCCACCACGGCGGCGAGCGCCTCCTGGGGCACGTCGTGCTCGTACATGTAGCGCTGGGCGAGCAGCCCGTAGCCGCCGATCGTGGACAGGCCGTAGGGCGCCTCATAGGCCCCGTGGCTCATCTCCCGGGCCATGGCCATCATGCCGGCGGTCGAGAGCCCGGTGCGGGTGTTGTCGCCGCGCACGCACAGCACGCACTCGGCCATGCCGGCGTCGATCGCCAGCGCCGCCTGGATGGCCATGAGCGGGGCGGTGGCGCCGCCCACGGCCACCGAGGCGAAGTAGCCCGGGGCCATCCCCATGTAGTCCGCCAGCGTGGTGGCGTGCATGAGGGTCGACTCCACGAAGCTGAACGCCGTGACCAGGCCGTCGACCTCGCCCAGGCTGATCCCGGCGTCGTCGATGGTGGTCTTGGTCACCTCGGCCAGGAGCTCGAAGGACCCCCGGTCGCGGATGGTCCCCTGCTCGGTCTCGCCCACCCCGGCGATGACGATCCCCTTCTTGAGCATCCTGCGCGCTTCGCGGACGTCAGGGGTTCCCTCGCGCATCCACACTCCTCCTGGTCTGGCCGGTGCCTGGCGCCCCGCACGCGCTCAGGGGGCCGGTGCCGGCCGCCGGGACGCCGAGGGCTCGTCCGGCGCGGTGGGAGAGCACTCCCGTGCTGCCCGGGCAGGCAGACGGGTCGGTCTCGCGCGCGCCGTCGGCGGATCCTACCGGACCGGGCCTTCCCGATGCGTGCCCAACGGGGGGCCGGAGCACCCCCGGAGCCGGGTCATCCGGCCGGGGTTGGCCGCCCGGCGCGAAGGTCGGCGATCCCCTCGGCGCAGACCCCGTGCCCGAGCCACGGGCACCCGGCGCACAGCACGGCGAGCGCGTCCGGGGCGACCCGCGCGCGCACCCGGGCCTGGAGCGCGCGCCAGGGCATGACCTCGCCCGCCGCCACCCCGAGCCGGGCGGCCACGCGCACGTCCTGCTCGACCACCCCGCGCCCGTAGCGCGCGCAGCCTCCGGGGGTGAGCGACGGGCAGGCCCGGCAGACCACATCGGCCCCCACCCGCACCCGCACCGGGGTCTCGGGCGACTCGCGCAGCCGCCCGATCGTCGCGGTGAGCGCGGCGACGAACCCGGGCGAGTAGCCCATGCCCCGGAAGCCGTGGACGCACAGGGCGTGGTGGGCGGACAGCTCCAGCACGCCCCCCAACGCCCCCTCCCCTACACCGAGGGGTCGGGCGGCCCGGCGGCGGTCAGGCAGGCGCCGGTGGCCTCGGCCAGGAAGCGCACGTGGGCCCACAGGAGGGCCGCCTCGCGGGCCCGGGCCTGCTCGGGGGCGCGCTCCCAGAGCGGGGCGGCCTCCTCGGCGCCGGAGAGCTCCCCGCCGGAGCGGGCGATGGCCTCGTCGATCAGCGCCCGGCGGCGCTCGGGCTGCTCGCGCTGCCAGGCGACCAGCCGCCGGGCGAAGGCCGGGCCGTCGTCGCCCCCCGGGCGGGCGACGGCCCCGAGGCCCTCGGCGAACAGCCGGGCCTGGGCGACCAGCTCGACCTCGCGCCGGTCGTCGGCCGGGTCGGCGGCCCGCCCGCGCTGCTCAGACCGGGCCTCCTCGTCGATCACCAGCGCCTCGAGGCGCTCGGCGTGGGCCGGAAGCCAGGCGGCGACCTCCTTGCCCAGGCCGGCGGGGGCGTCGGCCCAGCAGGCCTCGACCGCCGCGGCCAGGTGCCGGAGCCAGGCCCGGGCCGAGGCCGAGCGGGCCCGCTCCAGGCGCTGGGCGCGGTCGGGCAGGACCCCGCCCTCGGCCAGGATGAACTCCTCATGCAGGGCGCGTGAGCCCTCCTCGGCCATGAGCCGGTCCAGGGCCGGGCGCTCCTCGCCCATCCACTCCACCAGCCGGTCCCCGAGGGCGCCGTCGGCGGCCGTGGGCCCGCTCATGAGGGGCTACCCTCTTCGCTCGTCAGACCGCCCTGCGCCCGGAGGAGGCCGCCCTGTCCCGCGACCCGCACTACAACCCCGACACCGACACCTACCGCATGATCCACCGGGGTCATGACAACGCCTCCGCGGTCACCAACGAGAAGGGCATCACCGTCTTCTTCGACCCGGACACCCACGAGATCCTCGGCTTCCAGATCACCGGCTTCGCCGCCTACTACAAGGAGCACGCGACCCCCGACGGCGAGTTCTCGGTCGACCTGCCGGCCCGGGTGCCCGCGAACCTCGAGGAGGAGATGGACTTCGACGACGAGATGATCAAGAAGGGCATCCGCATCGCCGAGTTCTACTAGCCCCCGGCGCCCGGCGGCCGGTGAACGGGAGCCCCGCCCCCCGGCCGCCCGCCGCCCCGGGCTAGGAGGCGGCGCCCGCCTTGGAGGGGTCGCGCACCAGCACCGAGCCCGGCCCCTTGCCCTGGGGCACCATGGGGAAGACCTTGGCGGTCTTGGAGACCGCCACCTCGAGAAGCGCCGGCCCGTCGGTGGCCAGGGTCTCGCGGACCGCGTCGTCGATGTCGGCCGGGTCGGTGACCCGGGCCCCGGGCATGCCGTAGGCCCCGGCGAGCGCGGCGAAGTCCGGCTGGAACTCCGCGAAGCTCGTGCCCGAGTAGCGCTGCTGCCAGAACAGCTCCTGCCACTGGCGGACCATGCCCAGGTAGCCGTTGTTCAGGATGATGACCTTGACCGGCAGGCCGTACATCTGCGCGGTCGAGAGCTCCTGCAGGGTCATCTCGAACGAGCCGTCGCCGGCCACGTCGATCACCAGCTCGTCGGGCATCGCGACCTGGGCGCCGAGGGCGGCGGGCAGGCCGAAGCCCATCGTGCCGAGGCCGCCGGAGGTGAGCCAGCGCCGGGGCCGGTCGAAGATGTAGTGCTGGGCCGCCCACATCTGGTGCTGGCCGACGTCGGTGGCCACCACCGCCTGCCCCCGGGTGGCCCGGTAGAGCGAGCGGATGACCTCCTGGGGGGCGATGACCCCCTCCTCCTCATCGACCTCATACGGGAACTCGCGCTTCCAGTTCTCGATGCGCTCGCGCCACCCGCGGCGGGCGGCCGGGTCGTGGCGCTCGGGCAGGGCGGCGTAGGCCTCGGCCAGGGCGGCGAGCGTGGCCTTGGCCTCGCCGGCGATCCCGATGTGGGCCGAGCGGTTCTTGGAGATCTCGGCCGGGTCCACGTCGATGTGGATGATCTTCGCGTGGGGGGCCCACTCGCTCATCATGGTGGACAGCACCCGCTCGTCGAAGCGCACCCCGACCGCGAGGATGGCGTCGGACTCCTGGAAGGCGTAGGTCGAGGCGGCGATGCCGTGCATGCCGGGCATCCCGACGAACAGAGGGTGCGTCCCGGGGAACCCCCCGAGCCCCATCAGGGTGGTGTTCACCGGCAGCTCGGCGAGCTCGGCCAGGCGGGTGAGCTCATCGGCGGCGCCCGAGGCGATGATGCCCCCGCCGGCATAGACCACCGGCCGCTTCGCGGCGGCGAGCACCCGGGCGGCGGCGGCGAGCTGGCGGGGGTGGCCGGCGCCGGCCGGGGGGTTGTAGCCCGGCATCTCGGGCGGCATGGGCCCGGAGTAGTCGTGCACCTCGCGCGCCCACTGGTCCACGCAGATGTCCACCAGCACCGGGCCGGGGCGGCCGGTCTGGGCCACGTGGAAGGCCTCGGTGAGCGCCTGGGGGAGCTCCGAGGCCTCCTTGACCAGGTAGGAGTGCTTGACGATCGGCAGGGTGATGCCGACGATGTCGGCCTCCTGGAAGGCGTCGGTGCCCACCCGGGCGGCCCCGACCTGGCCGGTGATGGCCACCAGGGGCACCGAGTCCATGTAGGCGTCGGCGATCGGGGTGACCAGGTTGGTCGCCCCCGGCCCCGAGGTCGCGGTGCACACCCCGACCCGCCCGGAGACCTTGGCGTAGCCCTCGGCCATGTGGCCGGCGCCCTGCTCGTGGCGGGTGAGGTACAGGGTGATGTCCGGGTCGTCCATGAGGACGTCGAAGAACGGGATCAGGGGCCCGCCGGGGATGCCGAAGATGGCGTCCACGCCGGCGCGCTTCAAGACCTCCAGAGTGGCGTCGACCGCACGCACGAAAGCCCGCTCCTCCCGCTCGGGGATGCCCGACAGATGAGGGGTTACTCTAACGGATCACCCCCCGTCCCCCGGCATCCGTCCGACCCCACCAGGAGGCCCTCCGCCGCATGTCCGAGCCGCCCGCGACCGGCCAGCCGTCCTACGCCGAGGAGAACGCGATGCGCATCGCCTCGGAGTCCCTGACCCACTACGACCAGGCCGCCGACACCTACCACTGCTCCTACGGGCCCCCGGTGCCCGCGGTGACCGTGCGCGACCCCGAGCGCGGGGTGCTGGTGCGCGTCGACCCCCAGTCTGAGCAGGTGGTCGGCTTCTCGATCCCCGACTTCAAGGCCTGGCACGCCGCCCACGCCGAGGCCGACGGGTCGTTCGAGGTCGATCTGCCCCCCACCTGGTCGCTGCGCCCCCAGGAGGGCGAGGACCCCGGCGCGTGAGCCCGAAGCGACCGGCCCCCCGGCGGGGTGGGTACTACACTCGCCGCTTGGCCATGTCACGTCCGATACGAAGCCACGTCAAGGAGCGCTGATGGCGGTCGAGTCCCAGCGGATGGAGGAGTTCCGCCTCACCGCGGAGCCGTACTACCTCCCCCTCGGCAACGAGGTCGAGCTGTTCGAGGCCGCCTACCACGCGCGCCTGCCGGTCATGCTCAAGGGCCCGACCGGCTGCGGCAAGACCCGCTTCGTCGAGCACATGAGCTGGCGGCTCGGGCGCACCCTGGTCACCGTGGGCTGCCATGAGGACCTGACCGCCTCGGATCTGGTCGGCAAGTACACCCTGCGCGGGGATGAGACCGTCTGGCAGGACGGGCCGCTCACCACCGCGGTCAAGGCCGGCGGGATCGCCTACCTGGACGAGATCGTCGAGGCCCGCAAGGACACCACGGTGGTCATCCACCCCCTGACCGACGACCGGCGCGTGCTGCCGATCGAGAAGAAGGGCGAGATCATCCAGGCCCCGGACGACTTCCTGCTGGTGATCTCCTACAACCCGGGCTACCAGTCGGTGCTCAAGGACCTCAAGCACTCGACCAAGCAGCGCTTCGTGGCGATCGACTTCGACTACCCGCCGCCGGACGCCGAGGAGGCCATCCTCAAGTCCGAGTCGGGGATCGACGACGACACCGCGGCCAAGCTGGTGAAGATCGCCGAGAAGGTCCGCAACCTGCGCACCCACGGCCTGGAGGAGGGCGTCTCCACGCGCCTCTTGGTCTACGCCGGGCAGCTCATCCAGGGCGGGGTCGAGCCGGTGGCGGCGTGTGAGGCGACCATCTGCAAGCCGATCACCGACGATGGCGACATGCAGCGCTCGATCATGGAGCTGGTGGCGACCCAGTTCTAGGCCCGGGCGAGCGGACCCTGCAAGGAGGCTCAGGATGACCTTCGGCCCCGCGGTCGGCAACGTCGGCATGTACGTGGCCCGCGAGATGCTGGCCCAGGTGCCCGACGACCAGCGCCAGGCCTACCTGCGCATGGTCGAGGAGATCTCCGATCTGAAGTACCAGCTCGGGGTCGAGGTGGCGCGTCAGCTGCCCCGGCTGCTCGCCGAGCACCACCCGGATGTGGTCGCCCAGTACCTGACCCGGGTGCGGCGGGTGGCGGCGACGGGCTGGAAGAGCGGGGTGGAGGTCGCCAAGCAGCTGCCGGACCTCTATGAGGCGCCCGACCCCTCCCTGGCCGAGGCCTATGTGGAGATCGTCTCGGACGCGACCCGGGCGCCGCAGGAGGACACCGAGACCACCGCGCTCGCCGGCGAGCTCGCCGCGCTCGAGCAGGAGCTCCGCGAGATGGAGCCCAAGGTCCAGCGCGCGCAGGAGCTCAAGTCGATGCTCGCCGCCCGCGACCGGCGCGATGAGAAGCGCCGCAAGCACGCCGTCGAGCTCGCCAGCGCCCTTCCCTCGCTGCTCATCCGCCTGCGGCCGCGCTACCGCACCAACTACCTGGAGCAGGTGCGCGCGGTGGCCGCCGCCGACCCGGAGGCGGCGCTCGAGGCGGCCGACACCCTCCTTGATCTCCTGAACGGCGAGCGGGTCTCGCCCGAGGGGTCGGCCGAGTGGGTGGCACGGGGCCTTGAGGTGCTCGAGCGCAACAAGGAGGTCGGCCGCGGCTACTTCCGGCTGGGCTCCAAGTACGCCCTGGAGGTCCTGGACGAGCTGAAGGAGGGCCTGGCCCTCAAGCAGGTCGCCCGCATCCTGAAGCTCTATGCCACCGCGCTCTGCGGCCGGGATGTCGCGGTGCGCGCGACCACCGAGGTGGACACCATCGACCAGTTCGGCGCCGATCACGTGGTGCTGCCGCCCGACATGCGCTTCTTCGAGGACGATGAGCGCAACTTCACCGCCTACAAGGTCGCCGCCGCCCACGGGGCGGGGCGGATCGAGTTCGGCACCTACGGCTTCTCGCTGGACCAGATCGCCGAGGTCGTGGGCGAGCTCTCCCACCGCTACGGGCGGGCGGCGTGAGCACCGGCGCCCGCGCCCCCAAGGGCCCGCCGCCCGCCGCCGGCGCGGGCACCGCCCAGGCGGTCCCCCACTGGCGCCGGGAGTCCGATCTCACCCGCTTCTACGGCCTGTTCCCCTCCCCGGCCCTCGCCCGGGACCTGTTCAACATCGTCGAGGGCTGCCGGATCGACGCGCGCATCCGCGCCGCCTACCCGGGCATCCGGCGCGACATGGACCTGATCCAGTCCGAGACCCTCGCCCGCCGCCAGGAGCTGGGGCCGCTCCCGGAGGCGGCGGCCATCGTCGAGGTGCTGCTGCAGGCCTCGCTCGGCGGCGAGCCCGAGGTCGCCCACCTCGATCCGGGCATCGCCCGCGCGGCCATGCGGGCGCGGGCCCTGCTGGATGAGGTCCGCGGCGCCGAGGCCGGGGTCGCGGACTCCGCGCGCGTCACCGCCACGGTCTACCGGATCATCGATGATGAGCTGGCCGCCGGGCGGCGGGGGACGACCAAGCCGTTCGCCGATGAGGCCGAGCGCGCCCGGGCCGAGCGCGAGGAGCAGGACTCCGGCGACCAGGAGGGCGCCGAGGGCGAGGTCGGGGTCACCGAGTACGACCAGCTGGAGCTGCCGCCCTTCATGCCCCCGGTCATGGAGCAGCTGGTCCGCCCCCAGGAGCTCCCCCAGATCCAGGCCCAGGGCCAGGAGCCCACCCCCGGCGCCGAGGGCGAGGACGCCCAGCCCTCCGCGGATGAGCTCGACGAGCTGGACAAGGCCATGTCCACCTCCGAGGCCCAGGTCGGCCCGGGGGATGCCGACGATGTGGCCCAGCGCGGTGAGGCGAGCGATGACGAGGCCACCTCCGGCGAGGCCGAGGCCGGGGAGTCCAAGGAGGAGGGCGGGACCGGGGGCGAGACCCCCTCCGGGCCGCAGGCGCCGCTCCCCCAGGCGGAGGAGGAGCCCGAGCAGGACCTCGGGGAGCAGGTCTTCCACTACGACGAGTGGGACCACCGCATCGAGGACTACCGGCCGAACTGGTGCACGCTGCGCGAGCAGCGCTCGACCCGCCAGCTCGAGGCCTTCGTCGCGGCGACCTTCCATGAGTTCGGCGGCATCGTCACCCAGATCCGGCGCAACTTCCAGCTCATGCGCCCCGAGCGGCTGCGCAAGATGCGCTTCCAGACCGAGGGCGACGATCTGGATGTGGACGGCCTGGTCGAGTACGTGGTCGACCGCCGGGCCCGGGTCACCCCCACCGAGCGCGTCTACATCCAGCGCGACAAGAAGGACCGCGACGTCACCACGGTCTTCCTGGTCGACATGTCGAGCTCCACCGACCGCAAGATCGACGGCCGCAAGCGGATCATCGACATCGAGAAGGAGGGCCTCATCCTGATGTGCGAGGCCCTCGAGGCGATCCGGGACGAGTACGCGATCTACGGGTTCTCAGGCTCGGGCCGCGACGACTGCCAGTTCTACGTGGTCAAGGAGCTCGGCGAGCGCTACGACGACCGGGTCCGGGCCCGCATCGGCGGGATCTACGGCCGCCAGAAGACCCGCATGGGGCCGGCCCTTCGCCATGCGACCAAGCGGCTGATGAGCGTGGCTCCCCAGCCGC
>JALOLI010000238.1 GCA_025456165.1 Acidimicrobiia bacterium
ACGGGCACGGCCTCGGCCTGGCACGTGCCCGGCCTGGGAAGGTTCGGCGGCGAGGCGCACTGCGAGACGGCGGGCTGAACCATCGCCGGCCGGGGGCTGTCACCAGGCTCCTGCCGTGGGTGCTGCCGGGCTCGATGCCCCGCCCTGGAGTCGGGGGAGGGAAGCATGGCGGGATGTCGCTCACCTGGGCTGAGGACCTTCGGCCCTGCCCGGGGGCGGCAGCCTGCGCTTCCATGGCCCCGGACCAGATGATCGAACTGCGCATCCACGGTCGAGGCGGCCAGGGCGCCGTGGTGGCCTCCAAGGTGCTGGCCGAGGCCGCGTTCCTGCGCGGCCGCTACGTCCAGTCCTACCCCGACTACGGCGTCGAACGGCGCGGGGCCCCGGTAGTGGCCTTCGCTCGCATCGCCGAGCCGGGCGACGACTTCTTCGTTCGCCAGGACATCCGCCAGCCGAGTCACCTGCTGGTTCTCGATTCCACGCTGCTCTCCTCGGCCCCGGTGCTGGCGGGGCTCAAGGAAGGGGGCTGGGTGGTGGTGAACTCGCCGCAGGCGCCGGCAGCCCTGGGAGTGCCGCCCGAGTTCCGGGTGGCCACGGTCGACGCCGCCGGGATCGCCGTGCGGCACGGGCTGGGGAGCCGGTCGCAGCCGGTGGTCAACACGGCCATCCTCGGCGCCTTCGTGCGGGCCACCGGTGTGGTGGAGTTGGAGGCGCTGCTGGAGGCCATCGACCTGGAGGTGCCGGTCAAGGCCGGGGAGAACCGGGCGGCGGCCGCCGAGGCCTACGAGCAGGTGCTTCTGGGATGATGGGCCGATGAGCGACCTCACCCACGTCGACGGCTACCCGGAGATCCCGGTGTCGCTGCGGGCCAGCCGGGGGGTGCTGCTCACCGGGGAGTGGCGCAACATGCGCCCGGTGGCACAGGAGCGGCGGGCGCCGTGCTCCGCCGCCTGCCCGGCGGCAGTGCCGGTGCCGCGGTACCTCCACCTGCTCGCCCAGGGCCGCCTGCGGGAGGCCTACGACATCTTCACCCTGCGCAACCCGTTCCCGGCCGTCACCGGCCGGGTGTGCCCCCACTTCTGCGAGACCGCCTGCAACCGGGACCCGTACGACGGCCCGCTCTCCATTCGGGCGCTGGAGCGCTACCTGGGGGACGCCGCCGGGGGCCTCGGCCTGCCGGGTCCGGAGGGGGCTACCGGGAAGCGGGTGGCGGTGGTGGGATCCGGCCCTGCCGGGCTGTCGGCCGCCTACTACCTGCGGCGCTCGGGCCACCAGGTGGTGGTGTACGAGAAGCGGGAGCGGGCGGGGGGTCTGCTGCGCTACGGCATCCCCGAGTATCGCCTGCCCGAGGCGGTCGTCGACGCCGAGGTGGCGCGCCTGGAAGCCCTGGGCGTCGAGTTCCGCACCGGGGTGGGCCTGGGCGACGGGTCTGGCCTCGACGATCTGAAGGCGTCCCACGACGCGGTGGTGGTGGCCACCGGGGCCTGGGAGGGCCAGGCGATGGGGATGCCGGGAGAGAGCCTGCTCGAGCCCGGCCTGGAGTACCTGGAGCAGGTGGCCCGGGGGCGCCCTGCCCTGCCGGGGCCGCGCTGCGCCGTCATCGGCGGGGGCAACACCGCCATGGACGTGGCCCGGGTGCTGCGCCGCCTGGGGGCCGAGGTCACCGTCCTCTACCGCCGCACCGCCGCCGAGATGCCGGCCATTCCCGAAGAGGCGGCGGCCGCCGCTCACGACGGGGTGCGCTTCGAGTTTCTCAGCCTGCCCCGGGCCGCGGTCCGGGAAGCCGGGGCGATCCGCCTCACCGTGGAGCGGATGCGCCTGGGGGAGCCCGACGCCTCGGGCCGGGCCCGCCCCGAGCCCACCGGGGAGACGCAGGGCCTGGTGTTCGATGCGGTCTTCAAGGCCATCGGGGAGCGCGCCGACCTGGCCCCATTCCCCGACGCCCTGCGCGAGAGACCGGGCGGCTGGCTCGTCGTGGGCCCCGGCGGCGCCACGCCCGACCCGGCGATCTTCGTGGCCGGGGACCTGGCGACCGGCCCGGCCACGGTGGTGGTGGCGATCGCCGCGGGCCGGGAGGCGGCCGATGCAGTCAACGCCCGCCTGGGCGGCGGCTACTTCCTCCCCGCCTGGGCCGGCGAGGACGGCCCCGAAGTGGTGGGGCCGGGCGAGGTGAACCACGCCTACTTCGCCCGGCAGTCGCGAGCCGAGTCGCCGGAGGTGCCCGTGGGGGAGCGCTCTGGAGGGGTGCTGGGGGAGGAGACTTCCACCATCCTCTCTACCGACGCCCTGGCTGAGATCGAGCGCTGCTACTCGTGCGGCTACTGCAACCACTGCGGCACCTGCTTCGTCTTCTGCCCTGATGCCGCCATCGGGTGGGACGACGGCCCGGTCTTCGACTTCGATTACTGCAAGGGCTGCGGGATCTGCAGCGTGGAGTGCTCCGGGCACGTGCTGCTGTTCGTGAGGGAGAAGGGCGATGAGTGAGCGCCTGCTGCTGACCGGGAACCACGCCGCCGCTCACGGGGCGCGCCTCTCCCGGGCCCAGGTGATCTCGGCTTACCCGATCACCCCGCAGACCACGATCGTCGAGGAACTGTCCGAGATGGTGGCCACCGGGCGGCTCCAGGCCAAGTTCCTGACCGTAGAGTCGGAGCACTCCGCCATGGCCGCCTGCGTGGGGGCGGCGGCGGCCGGGGCCCGCACCTACACCGCCACCTCGGGCCAGGGCCTGGCGCTGATGCACGAGATGCTCCACTGGGCGGTGGGGGCCCGGCTGCCGATCGTGCTCTCCAACGTCACCCGGGCCATGGCCCCCGGATGGTCGATCTGGAGCGAGCAGACCGACTTCCTCTCCCAGCGCGACGTCGGATGGATGATGCTCTTCGCCGAAAGCGTCCAGGAGGCCCAGGACTTCGTCATCTGGCTCTATCGGGTGGCGGAGCAGGCCTACCTGCCCGGCATGGTGGCCATGGATGCCTTCATCCTGTCGCACACCTCCGAGCCACTCATCGTGCACGACCAGGAGCGGGTCGACGCCTATCTGCCCCCTTTCCGGCCCTTGTACGACCTGGACCCGGCCGAGCCCCGGGCCTACGGCGGCCTGGTGAACCGGGACCACTACTACGAGATCCGCTTCAAGATGTACGAGCACATGGAGCGGGCCGGGCGGCTGCTGGCCGAGGCAGGGGAGGAGTTCGGCGAGGCCCTCGGCTTCCGCTACGGCCTGGTGGAGCCCTACCTGCTCGACGACGCCGACTACGTCGTGGTGTCGGCGGGGGCGATGACCTCCAACGTCCCTTTCGAAGAGGTGCGCCGCTACCTGGGAGGCCGGGCGAAGGTGGCGGTGCTCGACCGCAACATGAGCCCGGGGCATTCGGGCATCTTCGCCCAGGAGATCCGCTCGGCCTTGTCGCTGGGGGCGCCGCCCACCGAC